>JBGUYG010000103.1:0-11161 GCA_045118535.1 Paludibacteraceae bacterium | reverse complement strand
TAAATACATCACATTAAATTTACTTGTTAAACCATCATGACCTTGCACCATCGCGTAGATAAGAACAATGCCACATTTATCGGTGCGAAGTTAGTACATTTTTTGAAAAAAGCAAAAATATATGTAACTTTGCTGGAAAATTAAGGAAAAATTTGCTTTTCTCTTGTTTTTTAACTTTGAAAATTGAATATGTGGCTAAGAACAACAAAAAGAAAAAATAATAAATTAGGAAAAAACAAGGACTATAGAAGAGGTCATTGGAGGAAAATAACAAAAAAACATAAAATAGGATTATGAATTTAAACAATACAAAGCTAATGTATCCAATCCACACATTAAACTCAAATATCACAAAGATATTACAAAAGATTTTAAGTGCCAATATTTTAGGCAATGTACAAAATGGACTTCAACATGATATCAAATTCATAGATGATTGTTCTCATATTTCTGATGTGGCTGAAATTAAAGGGAATAACCATAACGCACAAGTGTATTTGTCATCGGCTTATTGTCAGTTTTTATGGCTAATTGATGATATTGCTTTAAAACAAATTGATTTTAGCATAATACAAGATGAATGTATAAGGAATAATATTGAGGTCGTGACATATAAAAAATGTACTGAATATCTTATACAAAACCCTGAAGTATTAAATGTATTAGTAAATAGCTATGGTATTGATTCTAAGCAATGTTTTGAATATTTAAGAAGAACTGTTCAACTGTTGGAAAAAAATGAGTTTGAAAAAAACATTAAAAATGAATGGACTCTTGCAGAATCTTTAGTTGACAATAGCCGAACCATTTGTGTTCCTGATTTTAATGTGATAGATTTCAACGGGTTCTATGAACAATTAGTTAATTCTGTTTATTGCTATGGGATTGCTTTTATTCTATTACACGAACTAACTCATTTTGAAATGAAGCATCTTGAAAAGAAAGAAGAAATGCAAGATGAAATAAATGCTGACTATGCTGCGTTTTGGAATATGTATAATGATTTAAAAGACAAGGAATTATTTTCTGCAAATGTTGGGATTCTTTGTGCATTATTTTCCTTATTGATATTGAACCCTAAAATGGAAGAAGATAATGTTCACCCTCACCCTAAAGAAAGTGACAGAATTTTTTCTATCCTTGATCAAATTAGTACTGATAATCATAAGTATTCACTGTTAGTGGATAATTTGTTTAAAATATGGGCAATGTACTATAAAATTCAAAACTTTCCTAACGTTGAGGATAATGTTGATGAATCTTTGAAACAAATTCGCTCTTTTATGAATAATTATAATCCTGTATTATATCCGAATACAGCAATGTAGGCATCCCTATCATGAAAAAAACTTCATAAAGACCACATTAACAACTATTCATTCGTATTTCATGAAAAAATTTATGGCTCCTATCCATACCAAACACAAAAAGGCACAGACTTTGTAGTTTGCTTATCTACGAAAAAAGCCCGTGCTTTTCCACACGAGCCTTTTCTTTCTTCTGATTAAATAAACCTTAAATTATCGAAAACGCCACATCCATCATTCGTGTAAAGCTATTCTGACGCTCTTCGGCAGAGGTTGCTTCGCCCGTTAGGATATGGTCGGAAACGGTACAAATGGTCAACGCTTGTTTTTTAGCACGCATCGCATTCAAATACAAGCCCATCGCCTCCATTTCCACTGCCAAAACACCCATCTTTTGCCATTTATCGTTCTGCGGACAATCACTATAAAACACGTCCGAAGACAGCACATTGCCCACTTTGTAGCGATATTGGAACTGTTTGCACGCCTCCACCGCTTGCGACAACAACTCGTAAGACGCAATCGGAGCAATCGTGCCTTGAACACCAAACTGCGAAGCGTAGTTGGAATCCGAACAAGCACCTTGTGCAATCACCAAATCACCCACGTGCAAATCAGCGTTGATACTGCCTGCCGAACCCACACGGATAATCGTTTCCACATCGTAAAAATTGAACAACTCGTAGGTGTAAATGCCAATCGAAGGTATGCCCATGCCGTGTCCCATCACGCTCACTTTTTTGCCTTTATATTCGCCCGTAAAGCCGAACATATTACGTACAGAGTTGAACTGCACGGGGTTGGTGAGGAACTTTTCAGCCATCAGTTTGGCACGCAACGGGTCGCCTGCCATAATCATTTTACTTGCAATTTCGCCTTTTTTCGCCGCAATATGAGGCGTAGGAGTTAGATTACTCATAATTTTATACATTTAATTGGTTAATATATTCTAAATCTTCGGGAGTATCCACTGAATAGGACGGGATTTCGGTTATCGCCGTTTTGATGGCATATCCCGCTTCTATCCAACGCATTTGCTCCAAACTTTCTGCCTTTTCCAAAACAGAGGACGGCAAATGAACTATATCTTGCAGTATATCAGCACGATACGCATACATTCCGATGTGTTTGTAAAAGGTATGGGTAGAAAGCCATTTTTCCTGCTCCACACCCCTCAAATAGGGAATTACAGAACGCGAAAACGTGACGACATCCGCTATGTTGTCGTGGATTTTTCGCAATAAAACTTTGGGAAAATTAGGATTGTGCAAGTCCTCCAACGTGTTTTCTTGGGTGAAAGGTCGCACAAGGGTCGCAATTTCGGTTGGAAAACATTTTTTGATTTGTTCGATTTGTTGGGGCTGAATATAGGGTTCGTCGCCTTGTATGTTGATTACAACGAGGTCTTGTATGGTCGCAATAGGACGCGAATCATGGTGTTGTTGTAAATAAATCTGCAAAGCTTCCAAACACCGCTCGGTCCCGCACGTGTGTTTCTCGCTCGTCATCACCACCTCGCCACCAAACGACCGCACACAGTCAAAAATACGGCTATCGTCCGTGGCAACCACAACGTCCTCCAACGCTTTTTTGGCTTGTTCGTAAACGCATTGTATCATCGGCTTGCCTTTCACCAATGCCAACGGTTTGCCCGGGAAGCGCGTGGAAGCGTACCGAGAAGGGATTATGCCAACAAATTTCATACTCATCTTACTGCATTTATAACGTCCATAATAGGCGATTTGGTCAATGAAATTAACTCAAAATCAATAGAACTGAGTTGGATATTCAGGTTTTTCAGGGCTTCGGCGATACTTACGTCTTGTATCAGCACCGAAACCACTCGCCGCATCTCTTTGTCGCCATCAATCGTTATCAGTTCAACGCGGGCTTGAAACCAAAAATGCCCATCTTCTTTCGGGAAAATATCGTAAATCCGCACCTGTTTACAACTCACCACTTCGTGGTCGCCCGAAATAAACGGTTTGAGCTCACGCAGAAGCCGATTTTCCACATCACTACAATTAACTCCTTCCACAATGTAGGTTTCTTTCACTTTGCCAGGCGTATCTTCGCCGGTTTGACGTTGGTAATGTACTTTGATTTCGTATAAAGCCATGTTATTTCAAAATTATATTTTTAATATCAGTTGCTATCATCATTTGGTTGGATTGTGTCTTATAACCCGCTCCCCAGAACATTATAGGCGAAACGGGGTCGCTTTCAATCACATAATCCAACGCTTTTTTGTCATTTTCGTATAACTGCCAATTATCTTGGAGCAAAAAGCACACATCGCCCGCTTTTTTGTAGCAAATCGAGGGTGCTAAGTCCGTACAACTAATCTGTCCAACAGGATACGCCTCCTTCACGCCTTCAAACTCCATCAAAAAAGTTGCCACTTGGTCTTGAAGGGTCAACAACGAGATTCCTTCCTGCTCGATGAGAGGACGATTGAGGAAAACCGACTGCAAATGTCCACCCAAAATCCACTTTTTATTGCCGTAAAGAGCCGACAAATAGACCGACGTGAGGGCGATTGCCTTGTCCAAATTGAATTTTTTGGTTTCAATCTGACTCATTTGTAAAGTCTCAACGGAGCGTCCGTAAACAGGTTTTCCTATCATCACGATACGGTATTGTGCCTTCCCCACCCGCTTGTTTAGCTGTTCCATCAAGTTTCCTAAGTCTTTGTTGAAACGCAAATACATATCTTCTTGTTCGGCCGATACAATCTTGTCCGAAAGCGATTGAGGCGATACTAAATTCAAATGCAAAAGCAGTAAATCGGGGATATTATCCAACCCCATTTGTTCTTTTTGTTGTATGTCCAATGCCAAATTCACCACCAAAGAATTGGCTTGTGGAGTGCGTTTGATGACATCACCCACCAAATAATTATACGGTTTGACAATCTCTTGCTTGGTGGGGCGAGAATACATCGGCATACTCATCAGAGGCACCCAACGCTCTGCCATAGCCGTGCTAATCTGCCCTACTTGGTTCATACTATCAGCACTTGCAGGCAACTCTTGGGGGTAAAAATCCGTCGTTACCCATTTTTGTTGCTTGGCACCTATCCAACAGCACGCATCGGCACCGTGTCCAGCCAAAATAACAGTCGTAGTAGGGTCAATGCCCACAGAATAAATTTTACTTTTTTCGCCGTACTTCATTCGCACTTCGTCCGTCAACGTAACCGAAGCAATAGAACGAGGCGAAATTTTCAAGTCTGTTCCGATTCCTGCATGAGTATCGTCCTCTAAAATGTGATGTATTTTGCGGTCTTCTCGCCTAAAATAATCATTATAAACAATAGCATGGTTGGATGGCATCTTACCCGTCATCAGCGTTGCCACACATTCATTGCCACCGTACACCAAATGCGGATAGGTAAACGTGGGCATTGTAGCCTCTTCGCACATCGTTCGCAACCCACCAGGAGCCAGATATTTGCGAATCAACTCTAAATTTTCGACTGTCAAACCATCTACCACAATCACCACCGTCAAGCGTGGCATAGCGAACATTGCTTGCACCCAAAGCACAAACAACGCACTTAAAACATACTTTTTAATGTTACAAAACTTCATATTTTCGCATATTTTCCCCATTTCAACGAACGAATCGCGATGTGAATAATGGGAAATAAACAACTAACTACCATCTGTCCTTGCTGAACAATCATATCAATCGCCAAAACAGCAATCAAATACCCCACAAAAAAATGGGCATTTTTCATTATCCAAGTTTGTCCTTTTGGTAGCAAACAAAGCACTACCAAAGCCCATAAAAGTGGATTATAGAGCAACAAATTCCAATTGTGCGTAACCAACGGATGAATCGAAAAATAACCCAAAAAAATGAGTAAACAGCCCAATAAACCGAATAAAAAGAAGCAAACCGCATCAAACCACCACGTTATTTTCTGTTTTTTGTAATCGTACCAAGTCATTCCCAGCACGAGCAACGCAAAGGCAATAATACCCACCCAAACCGTATGATACCAAGGCACAACGGCTGGTGGAAAAGTGCCAATATATTGCGTTTTAACCAACTTTTTATCGTTTGGCAACACAGCATTTGCCGCATAATTCATCAATTCTTCGGGCAAAAAAATCCGCTCCTGCACCGACATTATCTTGTCCGCATCTCGCCCAAAAATCAAGTTGATACCCCAATCACCCCACGAATACGGTCCTGAATACTTGCTAATCAGTTGGCGATACGTGCATTCTTGCGGAAAATAAAAACTGCGAACATCGGCTTGGAGCGACAACAGAAGCAAATTAAACGGTCGTGTGGCACAGTTATCAAAGACAAAATTATACAAATAATGCCGATTTTGTGGGTGATAATTATGAATTAACGCATCAAAAAACGCCTGTTTTTGCTCTTGCGTAATGTTCAATTCTTGCGAAAAAATCGTCCGTTTGCGGCGTTTATATTCCCGATAAAAATCAAACGCATCTTGCACACTCAACTCATACCACGTGTTGCCACGCAGAAAATTCCAGTAAAAATGCTCTGTATTAAACGAAAAAGTGCCGTAATTAAAAATCAAATCCAAGTCGTTCGCACTATCTTTCACCTCAATAGCCGTGTGTCCGTAATGCAAATAGAGCGGTTTGTCGGGCGTACAAGTGATTAAATAAATCGCCGCATCATCGCTCAGAGTCGTTGCAAAAACCGCTTCAACACTCAAAAATAGCACTAAACCTATATAAAAACGCTTCCAAAACATCATTTTAACGCAATAAAATACATTCCCACCGTACAAACCAAACCTAACAAAAAGCCAACCACAACCTGCAAAGCCGTGTGGGCATTCAAATAAAGCCGTGCGTACATCAGCAAAAGTGCCAACAAACCCACCAACAACAAAGCAGAATGCAACGCCACGCCATAAAACAAGCAATAATTGATGATTCCACCCAACAAACACCCCATCCCAACTAAATGGATGGAAATTTTCCATTTTAAGTTAATGAGCAACGCACAAAGCAACGCCACATTTCCACCCAAAACCGTGATGGAGAAAAAATAGGGCAAAAAACGGCTCACAAAGACGTTCCAAATCACAAAACAAACCAAACACAAAATATACGGTATCGTCCGCTCTGACGCTTCTTCCATATAAATATCTTTCACTCGTTTGCTACGAATCAGCACCCAAATATACGTCATCGGACACATAAACGTGATAAAAAACGTAAACAAAACCACAATCAGCACGAACAATGACGACACATTTGCCATGCTAACCGTTGAAAACAAAACCGCATAAGTCGGCATCAACAGCGGAAATAATGCTATTGAAAGTCCTTTTGATAATATGTTCAGTATTTTTTCCATCACATCCTTTTTCGTACGCTCGCAATCGGAATATCCAACAATTTACGATATTTTGCAATCGTTCGCCGTGCAATCAAATATCCTTTTGACTTCATAATCTCCACCAACGCATCGTCGTTCAGAGGGCGTTTTTTGTCTTCGTTGGCAATAATTTTTTTGAGCGTTTGCTTTATCTCGCGGGTCGAAACTTCATCGCCATGTTTGTTCGTCATACCTTCGGAGAAGAAGTATTTAAGCGGGAAAATCCCAAAATCGGTCTGCACATATTTCGAATTGCTCACCCGCGAAATCGTAGAGACATCAAAGCCCGTCAAATCGGCAATATCTTGCAAAATCATCGGCTTAATAAAGCGGTCATCGCCTCCTAAAAAGAAATTTTCTTGGAAGTGCATAATCGCCGTCATCGTCTTCAGGAGCGTGTCATTACGCTGTTTGATAGCTTCAATGAAGTTGCGTGCCGAGTCAATGTTATTCCGCACAAACCGAATGGCTTCCTTCTCCTGCTCGTTTTTTTTCTGTTCATTCGCCAACATTTCCCGCAACATATCTTCGTATTCTTTATTGACACACAACTGTGGCAAATCGCCATTATTGAGCGACAAATACAGCCTTCCTTCCCTATTTTCCACCACAAAATCGGGGATAATGATGTTTTGATGCCGTTCGTATGCCATACCCGTCCACGCATAACCAGGCTTGGGAGTTAGGCGAAAAATGATTTCACAAGCCTCGCGGATTTTCTCTTCCGTTACGTTCAATTTTGTAACCAAATGGGCGATATTTTTGTGCGAAAAATCATTGAAATAATTCGCTATAATCTTTTTGGATAGCACAATCATCGGGGTTTGAGGCATTTGTTGCAGTTGTATCAAAAGGCACTCCTGCAGCGTTGTTGCTCCCACACCAGGTGGGTCAAACTGCTGAATTTGGCGAATAATTTTATGCATCTCCTCCTCCGAAACCACCAACGATTCACGGAAAGCCAAATCGTCTATCAAATTCTCCACACTACGCCGCAAATAGCCGTCATCATCGATGTTGCCCACAATAAATTTTGCAATATGGCACTCGCGTTCGTCCATCGAAGTCAAATAAATCTGCGACTCCAGATATTCACTCAACGAAACGCTCTCCACTAACGGCACCTCCCTGCGTTCGTCGTCTGCAGAAGCGTTGTTGATGGTTGTTTTATAATCGGGAATTTCATCATCTTGCACGTAATCCTCGTAGTTAAAATCTTCATTTTGCAAGGGATTTTCGTACTCCTCTTTTTCTATTTCATTGGCATAAATTTCCTCTTCGTTCAAGTTTTCGTCATTCTCCGTCTCTGCCGCTTCCTCCAACATCGGATTTTTTTGCAGTTCCTCGTCAATGCGTTCTTGTAACTCGGCAACAGGAATCTCCAAAAGACGAATCATTTGGATTTGAGCAGGCGATAACTTGACCTGCAATTTCTGCTGTTGTGTTAACGATAACGAACTCATAACGTCAAACTCTCCACTAATTTTTCACAAATAAATGCCACTTGTTGCTCGCTCAACTCGGGATACATTGGCAACGAAAGCACACTGTCGCACAACTTTTCCGTAACGGGCAAATCGCCTTTTTTATATCCCAAAAACGCATAAGCGGGTTGCAAATGAATCGGTTCGGAATAGTAAATAGCAGACGCAATACCCGCTTGGGACAAGGCTTTCTGCACTTTTTCGCGGCTACAATCCACGATTCGCAACGTGTATTGATGAAAACTGTGGCTATTTTCGTCATATTTTGGCAACAAAAAATGGGGTTCGTTTTGCAATGCCTTTTCATAATTTTTTGCCACTTGCCTGCGTTTTTGCAAACATGTATCCAAATGACGTAATTTAACGTCTAAAATAGCGGCTTGCAAAGTATCCAAACGCGAATTGATACCCACCTGTTCCGAATGATATTTTCGGTTGCCCATACCATGATTCGCCAACGAACGCACTAAATTCGCCAACGCATCGTCATCGGTAAAAACTGCACCGCCATCGCCGTAGCAACCCAAATTTTTTGATGGGAAAAAACTCGTGCAACCTATCTTTCCAAGCGTTCCAGCGTGTTTATAGTCACCTTCTAACTTGCACTTTGAACCCATCGACTGGCACGCATCTTCAACAACAGCAATGCTATGCTTGTTCGCCACTGCCAAAATCGCCTGCATATCCGCACCAAACCCGAACAAATGCACGGGAATAATGGCTTTGGTCTTCGGTGTAATTTTGCGTTCCACATCTGCCACATGTATATTCATTGTCTCCCAATCCACATCCGCAAAAACGGGCTTCGCACCCACCAAAACCACTGCTTCAGCGGTTGCCACAAACGTAAACGATGGCACAATAACCTCGTCCCCTTCGCCAATCTGCAACGCCAATAAAGCCAGATACAACGCACTCGTCCCATTACTCACACCGATAACATGCTTCACATGCAGATAATCTTGCAGATGGCTTTCAAACTGCCCAACAAACTCTCCTTTTATAAATGATTGAGAATCAATAACTTGTCGTATTGCTTCATCTATTTCGGCTTGCATCGTTTGGTATTGCAAACCCAAATCAACCATCGGTATGGAGTGTAATTTATTCAACGTTGTTCAATTAAAAAATCTACTTCATTTGGCACCACACGCGTTGAAAGAACGTACGGACTGTTCGTCTTTACGTGTACTTCTAACTTTTCGGGCGTATTATCGGTCGGGTACTCACAAACGGCTTGCACATTATTGAGCAAAACTTCTGGAAAATGATTCATCCCCACCTGCACCGTTACCGTAACCTCCGAGGGGAACAAGTGCAGTTGCTCTCTTGCAGGCACATTTTCGGTCGTAATCGGCACCGTAAACACCTTTTCCGTGATGATTTGGTGATACGGGCGACTGATTACTTCGGGCGTGATATGCAATAACTTGGTTTCATCTTTCAGCAGTTTCGCTACTTGTTGCCGCAAAAAAGCATTGGTAATGTTTATTTCGCCTTCGTCTCCCTTGATTTGCCCCGATAAATCGACCATTATTTCGAGTCGTTGATAGGCATAATAAACCGCTCCACGCCCTTTTTCGTGTAAAACGATTTGTATTTTTTTCGGCAGGGGTTCATCAAACTCAACGTAATCGGGCACACCAAGATACGTAACAGTCACATTCAACGCCACATCGTGTTCTGTGCCTATGTTTTTGAGAAACCACATTCCACAGGCAATCAGAACACAAAATAGATAGATTAAAATCTCGCGACTATTGTTTTTTGTCGAGTTCTTGATTTTCTTTTCTTGCATCATCTAAGATTAAATAAATGCTCCCTTTATCCACTTTCATACACACTTCTTTGTCTATTTCTATGAGCATCGTGGTTTCTTGTATTTCCTTGATGATACCGTAAATTCCGCCTGCTGTAACGACTTTATCGCCTTTTTTCATCGATTCGCGTTGCTTTTGCAACTCTTGCTGTTTTTTCTTTTGCGGACGAATCATAAAGAAATAGAAAATGATGAACATCAAACCTAACATGACCCACATAGACCAGCCATTTTGTTGTGTCGAACCTTCAGTAGCAGCCATATTGCTACACGCTTGTAAAAGAATTAAATTAAACATGATTTTTTATATTTTTAAAAATTAAACTTGCTTTATCGGTTTGCGAAATTATATCATTTAACACGCCATTGATAAACGAATAACTGTTTGGCGTTGAAAAATCTTTGGCAATTTTAACATACTCACTAATCGTAACGCTGGGAGCGATGTCGGCAAAATGTTGCAACTCAGTTATGGCTACTAATAAGATGGTTTTATCCAAATAAAACACGTTTTTTTGCCATCTACTGTCGTAATATTTTTCCAATAACTGCTCATAATTACGGATATTTTCCAAGCACATTTGCAATAAATCGGTCGCAAAAACTTTATCCGCTTCGGTGTTAAATTGTGGCAACAATGGCATCTCTTTTCCATCGGTTCGCCTCGCTCTACGAGCCGTTTTTTGCACGGAGATAACTACATCAAGCAAAAAATCTTCCCATAACTCCCTATCCCCTTCAATCTCCATATCTTCCAACGTAGTCCATAACTCCTCATTGCCCATAATCACACTGTGAAAAATATCTCGCCAAATGCGTTTGTCGGCATCGTAGGTTGGTTTATCCAGTGCCTGATAGGTTTTGTATTCTTCCAAGGCAACCATTTCTTTGTACAACGTTGCGAGGATATTTTGATGTTCTGACCACGAAAGATGGTATTTTTCAACCAAACTACGCAATGCTTTATTGTCTAAAATCTGTTTTGCGTATTGATTTTCTACGAAGTTGCGTTGCTCCACAAACGGCACGTGCATTACTTTTGCCTTTTTCTTCTCCTCGTAAATCTGTTCCGAAGCATAAATGGTCATGGTCGGAATAAAATCCAACAACAAAGCGTACAAGGCATAATAATCATCAAAACTTTTGCACAAATCTTTCACTGCCTGCGGAATACT
>JBGUYG010000102.1:0-2790 GCA_045118535.1 Paludibacteraceae bacterium | reverse complement strand
AACCATCACGCAACAACTTGCCAAACAGTTGTGGTCGGCGAGACCAAGAAATAAGTTCCAGCGTATCTTGCAAAAGCCGATTGAATGGGTGATTGCCGTTGAATTGGAGCGACTTTACTCCAAAGATGAGATAATCCAAATGTACCTCAATCAGTTTGATTTTCTGTACAATGCGGTGGGTATCAAATCGGCTGCACAAGTGTATTTTTCCACTTCGCCCGACAAATTGAACCTTGAACAATCAGCGTTGTTGGTCGGAATGTGCAAAAATCCGTCTTTGTATAACCCGATTCGCTACCAAGAAAGGTCGTTATCTCGGCGAAATACGGTCTTGGAACAGATGGAAAAGTACGATTACATCACCCATCAAGAATGCGATTCGCTCAAACGCCTTCCGATAGAAATTCGGTATTCGTCGGTGGATTTCAAACAAGGTTTGGCTCCCTATTTTCGCGAATTTCTCCGCAAAACCCTTACTGCCAAAGAGCCCAAAGAAAAGAACTATTTTGAGTGGAATAAATTCCAATATGCCATTGATAAATACGAATGGGATACGAACCCACTGTATGGTTTTTGTTCCAAAAATAAGAAACCGAATGGCGAAAATTATGACATTTATTTGGATGGTTTACGCATTTATACGACTATCGATTCGCGAATGCAACGTTATGCCGAAGAGGCTGTTGCAGAGCATATTCAGGAGATACAACGCATTTTCTTTGCCGAAAAACGAGGAAAATCCTATGCACCTTTTTCAAAAGATTTGACCGACGAAGAAATAGACGGCATTATGAACCGCTCAATCCGCCAAACAGACCGATACAGAGCCTACAAAAAAGAAGGAAAAACGGAGGAAGAAATTCTAAAATTGTTCAAAACACCCGTTCCCATGCAGGTTTTCAGCTACAATGGGTACATTGACACCGTTATGTCGCCTTACGATTCCATCAAATGGAATAAGTACTTTTTGCGTTGTGGATTTATGTCGATGGACGCACGCAACGGACATGTTAAGGCATACGTCGGAGGTCCTAATTTTGAGAATTTCCAATACGATATGGTTACGTTGGGACGGCGACAAGTGGGCTCTGCCGTTAAGCCTTACCTGTTTACGATGGCGATGGACGAGGGTATGTGGCCATGTGATAAGACGGTTTATGACTCCATCACGCTCGTGGATGCTGTGGGGAACATCTGGACGCCCAAAGAATCGCATACGCCCGACAATCAAGGTCAAATCGTTACGCTGAATTGGGGTTTGGAGACCTCATCAAACTGGATTTCGGCGTATTTGATGTCGCTTTTTACGCCCGAGCAGTTGGTCAATTTGATGCGTTCGTTTGGCTTGCAAGGCGAGTTAGTGCCTGCTGTGGCGTTGTGTCTGGGTCCGTGTGATGTAACCGTCAAAGAGATGGTGGATGCTTACACCACTTTTCCCAACAAAGGAATCCGAATCGACCCACTCTACGTTACACGAATCGAGGATAGGAATGGAAATATCTTAGCCACTTTTACCCCTAAAACCTACGAAATAATCAACGAAACGACCGCTTACAAAATGATTTATATGCTCCAAAATGTGATGAATCACGGTACGGGCGTGCGAGCAAGGTTTAGGTACAATCTGCGTATGCAAGCAGGTGGCAAAACGGGTACCTCGCAAAATCAATCAGACGGTTGGTTTATCGGCTTTACTCCTTCGTTGGTGAGTGGTGCGTGGGTTGGTGGCGAAGACCGCTCGGTGCATTTTGACAATATCGCACAGGGACAAGGGGCTAATTTGGCACTGCCAATTTGGTCGTTATACATGGAAAAAGTGCTGGCAGACCCCGATTTGCCTTATAGTGAGGACGAACAGTTTGATATTCCTGCTTGGTTTGACCCCGAATTGGGTTGCAAATAACGGCGTATGATTACCTCCTACGCACAAGCGATTCATTACCTCAATGAAGTGTGCCCTTCCTTCGTGCAGCAAGGCAAAAGGGCGTATCAGCCGGGCTTGGACAAGTCGTACCAATGGATGGATTATTTGCAGTATCCGAAACTCCCTTATGCCACGATTCATGTGGCTGGAACAAACGGGAAAGGCTCTACATCGCACCTCATAGCGTCTGTTTTGCAGTGTGCAGGGTATAAAGTGGGACTGTTCACGTCGCCACATTTGCTTGATTTTACGGAACGCATCCGCATCAATGGCTCTCCAATCGCCCAACAAGCCGTTACGGATTTTGTGAACGAGCATCGCCCTTTTATAGAACAAATCGGCTCTTCGTTTTTTATCACTACGATGGCTTTAGCGTTCGATTATTTTGCAAAAGAAGGCATTGAGGTAGCGGTCATCGAAACGGGTATCGGGGGCAAAAATGACAGCACGAATATCATCAATCCCATTTTGTCCATTATCACCAATGTGGGTTGGGACCACACCGATATTTTGGGCAATACGTTACAGCAGATTGCGAGCGAAAAAGCGGGAATCATCAAGCCCAATACGCCTTGTATCATTGGCGAATTTGACGAGCAAACCGCACCCGTTTTTATTGAAAAAGCGAAGCAATGCGACATTTTAGGCGATGGTTTGGAGACGACCAACTGCCAATTATTTTTTGCCGACCAATGCGTTTTTTTGCACAAAAAGTTGCAACAAATTGCCTCAAACTGCCCTCTGCAAGGCAATTATCAACGCAAAAATAAACAAACAGCGTACGTGGCTTTGGCATTTTTGCAAAGTAAAAAAATCTTCCAAATCACAAACGAACATATCCGCAAAGGCTATGAAAATGTGTGCAA
>JBGUYG010000101.1:0-7192 GCA_045118535.1 Paludibacteraceae bacterium | reverse complement strand
TTGTATGTAATAGCAGCACAGGCACTATTATTGTATGCGGTGATTCAGAGGGTGAGATTACTGTAAATGAAGGAACAAAACAGTTGACGTGGAGAGGTCTGACAATAGATGCAACAAAAAGTGGTTCGTATCCTCTAAAAGCAGCAGCAGGAGCAACAGGAGTAGAAACTGAATGTACTATCGCTACGTTGAATGTTCGTAGTATAGTACCAACCTATTTCAAGGATACAGCCATTACGATATGCCGTAAAGATGCGGAGGAGGCGTTACGTGATATTGATTTTTTTCACTGGTCTTGGTATGAAACAGGACCCAATGGAGAACAGATAAAACATGATGAGACAACAGAGTATCAACAAGGTTTAGAACGTGAAGCCACGCATACCTACTCATTAAAATCTCGCGTTTGTCCAGAGTGTGATAGTATTATCGGAAATGTAACGATAACAAAGATTATAAAACCAGATATGATCCATCGTCATTATTGGATAAGTTATGATGAAGACAAGTTTTATTTTCCATCTAATGGACAGTATTATGATTATAACTACGATCCCGTTTATCCAAACAAAATTCAAGAAGAAATGGTCGATATTTGGTATACAGGTAAAGATGGAGTGGCATGTATAGATTCTTCGTTTTTTTTGTATATTCATAGGCATCAAGAACCCGTTACTGATACGAAAGATACGTTCATGTGTAAAGACGGTTCTGGCTTTGTTTGGAAACCCAATGAACAGGATGAGCATACAGAGACTATACCTGGTGATAAAGAAGGCACCTATAAATATACGATTCCAACTTTTGATAAGATGTGTGATAGCCTTATTTACATTTTAAATACGCATATTATCGAAAAACGAGCAGGTCAACAAATTTTATACGATACGGCTTGTACAGAAGCAAACACATACGAATATGAATGGCCTGATAAAGTAAAAGAAACATTTACTTTTAACACTGCTCTTGACTATGAATTCACCCATACCATAAAATCCAAACGGTGCCCAGATTGCGATAGTGTTGACTGTTTACTAAAATTACATTATTCACCAGGGGGACACCGTGAACCATATATAACAAAATTATATATCTGCTATGATAGTACGAGCGTAGCCTTCCCACCGATGCAAAGAAGTTATACTGAAGGCACCCATTTCCCTCAATATATATTTTCAGATGGCAGACGAGGGGGCGAAGAGGAAAAAGACGCATGGGGGGTTTGTCACGACTCAGTGTTCTGGTTGGAAGTATCAAAAATAACCGATCCTATTATTCCGTATGATGGTGGCACTGTGGATTTATGTAGAAATGACTATCCAGATGGATATGAATGGCAGAATAAGAAAATAACAGAAGATGGGACGTATTATGATACACTGAAATATGACTATTGTAATTGCGATCAGGCACGGTATCAAATAACGGTTAGATTCCATGAACCTTCTGATAGTACGTTTAATGTTTATATGTGTCATAATGATGAGTACACATGGCCAGTTAATAATACAACATATACCACAGATATAGAAGGATTAGTAGTAACGCTTGCTAAGGCTAATGCTGCAGGATGCGATAGTGTTTGTACATTGAATCTGCATTTCTTGCCTGAAACAGAACATAAAGATTTAGATACCTTCTTCTGTGATGATGGTTCGGTAGAATTGTTTGGCGAAGAAATAAATTATGCTATCTCGAAAGAGAACCGCCACGAAATACACATACCAAGTAGTTTTAATCCTAATTGCGATAGCATAATATATCATGTTGCCGTTGAAAGACGTGAGTCAAGTCATCCAGATCCTGTTTATGACACAATATGTTATACCGATTTACCCTATGAATGGAATGGAGTAGAATACAATGAAAGTGGAGTACTTGAACAGACATTAACGAATGTGGGAGGTTGCGATAGTTTTTGTGTCATCAAACTCTTTGTTACCCCAAAACCCGACACGATAAAAGTGGATTCTATGGTATGTGTGGGTAAGAAGTTTGATTGGAGAGATAAGGTTATTGATTTCATTGACGAACCCTTTACGTATGAAAAGCATTATCAGTTCACACAATATGGCGAACAAGTGAAATGCGATAGCGTGGTATTTATGCTGGATGCCGATACAATGGATTGTTGTAAGCACTTAACGAATTATAAGTTAATCAAACCTGAAATAACTAACCAACTGTATGTCTGCCCCGATGAAAATTCACCCTATACGATGACCTTAGGCTATTCTGCTGGTTTGCCTGCAAGTTATACGCTTACTTTTGATAGCAAAGCCATCCAAAAAGGATTTGAAAACGGTGCACAGATATTTGATGACAGCAATGCTCCCTCATCGGAATACATACTCGTTCCTGTGCCATTCCCATCTACTACGAGTGTGAATTATTTGCGTCCAGATGCGTATCCGTTTGAGATAGTAGTAATTGATAGTTGCGAAAGACCTTTCACCCATATCTTGCGTGATACCATATTTGTTTACTATCCTTCGTGGATTACGGAACAATACCTTAACTCAACCTTTGCTTTGTTGAACGATAAATACAATAAAGGTTATACATTCTCTTCGATGCAATGGTATGCCGATGGAGCGGCTATTGGTGGTGCAACGCAAAGTTATATCACCGTGCATACTACACCATTAGATAGTGTGGCTTATCAAATGTATTTAGTGCGTTCTGATGACAAATATGGCACATTCACATGTCCTGTATATTTGAGCGAAAATACACGTACCACACCTGTAACAGAAGGCTTTGTAACCGTTATACCCACCAAAATTGATAAAACGAATCCATTAGTGTACATAACCAGTAATAAGCGTGGAACTTATACCATTTATGATGCATTTGGTCGTTTGGTACAACGAGAGAACTTTGCAAATTGTGGAAATGGTTGTACGATTAGCATTCCGACTGCTCCACAACATTTGCTGTTAATGATTGTTGAACTGGAAGATGGATATTCAGAGACTTTCTTTTTACTGGTGCAATAATTAACTTATGAAGAAGAATTGGTTTTTAATTACATATTTTTTACTGGTGCCTTTATCGTTATTTTCAGCCAAAAGCACCTTAACAACAAAAGAGTATTTTATCTACCCTATTCAGCATCGATTCGGTGTTTATGTAGAAGCAGGTCTTGATAAGATGCACCCTATAAATTATGATAAATTAGAAACCAATAAGAGCAATCCAATGGGAACTATTGGGTTTGTGTACGAGTATATGAACCAACATTTTATCCTCAACACGGGTGTTAGTTTTGGCTTTTTAACTGGAAAGTATTTTTTGTTGGATACGCTTCGTAACACCATTACTTCCGAAGAACTCAAAGATACCGATCCCAATGAAAAGCCTTTTGATTTATACGTAACACAAACCAAGCACGATATAGTCAAATTTGGAATGCTGGAATTCCCGATTATGGCAGGTGTCAACTACAAGAAATTTTATGCTATGGCAGGTTTACGATTAGGCATAAAAGTGGTTGATGGTACGAAGGTGAATGGAAGCATACGATTCTCTGCAAAATACAAAGAGTATATATCTTCTTTTGAATGGATGCCTAACCACGGACTTCGTGCGGGTGGGTATGAAGTAAAAAACAAAAGTTTTCTGACGGTCAACTTGCGTGTGGCACTTGAAGGAGGCTATAACTTCAAAACCATCGTTCGGGAATACTTCAATTGTACCCCACGTATAGGCGTTTTTGTCAATGCGGGTCCTTATTTGCCGAATGTAGATATTTCCAATCAACAAATAGCGTTTGCGGAAAACAAATATGACTTGACTTCGTACAATCAGCAACCTTTGTTAAAGAAAGGCCATCACATGTTATTGGATATGCAAGCGGGCGTGAAATTGTGTTTCATGTTCTTGGATAAACACATCAATAAGCCACCTTGTAAAACCTGCAAACAATTTGAAGCACTAAAACAACCCTACTGCCCGATGTGCGAAAAGCAACAACAACGCTACAAACGGATTAGTCGCAAAAAAGAAGTCTATAATCATAGTTGGTCTGAGTAAAATGAAAAAATCTACCAAAATACTGCTTTACATAGTTTCTATTTTGTGCTGTGCTTTTGTGGTTATGCGTTGCGGTAAGCAAAAACTAAAAGATAATTTTAATGCGGTTCGTCCTTTGATTAGCCAACTGCAACAAGAAAATAAATTGGATACTTGCAGGCAGTTGATTGTGGTGGTTTGTGATAGTTTGCATACTTCGCAAGCAACGATGTACCTCTTAGAACGCTCCCAAGACGCTACTGCCGAAAGTGTTTTGCAAAAGGATACATTGTGGCAAATGGCTATGTCAACGCTCCAAGTGGCCGTTGGGCAAAAAGGTATGATTGAGGCCGAAAAAAAATGCGAAGGGGATAAGTGTACTCCAACGGGACTCTATTCGCTGCCGTTTGCGTTCGGACCCAAAAAAGATAGGGACATCAAGATGCCTTTTGTGGAAGTTTCCGACAAACATATTTGGATTTCAGAATCTACTGATTCGCTATATAACAAACTGTACGTGGACTCTTTTGAGGTTTACAAAGGCAAAGACATTGAACGCCTGATTGATTACCCTATCGCCTACCAATACGCTGTGGTGATAGATTATAATGCGGCGTGTGTCCCCTATGCGGGCAGTGCCATTTTTATGCATTGCTTAAAACCAGATGCTACTTCTACGGCAGGTTGTGTGGCTATGCCAACGGAACAACTGATTCCGATTTTGGAGTGGTTAGATAGTGAAAAGCATCCAATGATTTATATGGATATATTAAACAAATAACATTATGAAGCGTGTCTTTTTAGTTTTGATAACAATTGTATTTTCGTTTGGTATTTATGCTCAACCGAAGTATGTTTTTTATTTTATTGGAGACGGGATGGGCTTTAATCATGTCCGTCTAACCCAGATGTATTTGGCTGAATTACAAGAAAAAATAGGTTGCGAACCTTTAGTGATGACTTCTTTCCCCGTTGTAGGAATCGTTGCCACACATTCTTCGTCCAATCCTATAACCGATTCTGCGGCTGCTGGAACTGCCTTAGCAACAGGCAAAAAAACGGCTAATGGCGTCTTAGGTTTAGATGACGAAAACGAAGAAATATATAGCATAGCAGATACGTTAAAAAAAATAGGTTGGAGCGTCGGTGTATCTACTTCGGTCAGCATAGACCACGCTACTCCAGGTGCGTTCTATGCACATGTAACGAAACGAAGTAAGTATTTTAAGATTGGAACTCAGTTGGCCGATTCCGATTTCGATTTTTTTGCCGGTAGTTCGTTCTTGAAACCAATCGGCAAAGTAAGAAAAGATTCGCTATGTCTTTATGATTTGTGCGAAGAAAAAGGGTATGCTTTTGCAAGAGGATACGAAAACGCCCAAGAGTTATTGGATACCAACAAACTGATTTTAATTGATCATAATGACGGCTTAACACCATCACAGTTAGGGAAAGGTCGTTTGGCATACGGTATTGAGAAGCAAGATACGGACTTAACGTTGGCAAAAATCGTTTCTACGGGCGTTGAATTTTTGAGCAAAAAAGAAAAACCATTTTTTTTCATGGTAGAAGGAGGCTCTATTGACCGTGCTGCACATAGTAATGATGCCAAAAATACGATTGGCGAAGTGTTGGAATTTGATTCTGCCATCGCTGTGGCGTATAATTTCTACCAAGAACATCCCGATGAGACTTTGATTTTGGTAACTGCCGACCACGAAACAGGCGGCTTGGCACTTGGAAAAAAGAAACAATTCCTCAACCTCAAAGTGTTACAAAACCAAAAAGTGAGTGTCGATTCCCTCAATAATGCGATAAAAGAATTACACGCAAAATTAGGAGCAAAAATCCAATATAAAAACGTCCAAGAACTCTTAACAAAGTATCTCGGTTTTTATACCAACATTGCTATTTCCAAAGAAAATGACGCTTTATTGCAAGAAAAGTTTAACAATATCAAACAGAATAAAGATAAAAACGTCAAAACACTCTATTCAGAAGTGTATGAACTGAGTAATTTGGCTATTAAAATGATCAACGAACAAGCATTTATCGGCTGGACAACGACCTCGCATTCGGCGAATCCAGTGCCTTTGTTTGCAGTCGGAAATGGTGCTGAAAATTTTGGCGGTTGCATTGATAATAGTTTTATTGCGAATAAATTGACGGAACTTTTGTGTCCTCCCCTTCCCCTTCCTCAAGATTCGACCATTGTAGTTGAAACAGAAGAATAAGAGGCAAAAATAAGCGTATAAAGACCCGAAAAAAGCAGAATTAATTTTTTGCTTTTTTTTGTTATGGAATTGTTATAAAATTTTATATCTTTGCAAAGTGAACATAACAAAATTGCATATAAATTAAAAAATATAAAATCTATGGCTTCATTAGACGAATTGACCACCAAGATTTACCAAGATGGTATTGAAAAAGGTAAAAACGCTGCCGATAATCTCATCGCAGAGGCAGAGGCTAAATCCGCTCAAATAGTTTCCCAAGCCGAAAAAAAGGCACAAGAAATCGTTGAGCAAGCAAAAAAACAAGCAGAAGAGTTGAGTGCAAACTGCAAATCGGAATTAAAGCTCTATAAAGACCAATGCGTCAGTGCTTTGAAAACCGAAATTACCGACTTGATTTGCGGAAAAGTGGTAACGGAGAACGTGAAAGTTGCTACGACGGATGTTAAATTTATGCAGGAAATCATTGCAAAATTAGCCCAAGAAATGGCGAAAAACGGTGATGTAATCATCGAAACCAAAGATGCCGAGGCACTCACCAAATACTTCACAGCCAACGCAAAAGAGGTGCTGAATAAAGGCGTTGAAATTCAAGAAGTTAAGGATATTAAGACGGCGTTTTCTATCGTTAGCAAAAATGGAGGCTATAAACTCTCGTTTGGCGATAAAGAATTTGAGGCTTTCTTCAAGGAATTTTTGCGTCCACAACTGATTGAATTATTGTTTGGTTAAACAACTAAAAAGGACATAAATATGGGATACGAATATGTATTAGCCAGTTTGCCCGATTTAAAACTCAATAGTCCTGCTCCCATTACGACCGAAAAGTTACAGGAACTATTGGATGAGACCATGCTTCCGAAGGATAAACCTTTGCTTGCTGTGCTCCAAATGAAAAACGACAACCCGATTGTGCTATCAACGCTTGAACAGTATCGGGACGA
>JBGUYG010000100.1:0-8591 GCA_045118535.1 Paludibacteraceae bacterium | reverse complement strand
ACTGTGCAACGATTCAATTAAATAATGTGTTGCTCTTGGATTCGGGCGGACAGTACTTGGAAGGCACGACCGATATTACACGCACCGTTTGGCTTGGAGATGAAAAACAGATTCCTGCAAACGTAAAACACGACTTCACATTGGTGCTCAAAGGGCATATTGCTTTAGCGAGGGCTAAGTTCCCCAAAGGCACACGAGGCAACCAGTTAGACGTTTTGGCACGGCAGTTTTTGTGGTCGGAAGGCATTTTGTACGGACACGGCACGGGACACGGCGTTGGGCATTTCTTGGGTTGCCACGAAGGTCCACAGGGCTTCAAAACCGATAATAACCCTGCCCCACTGCGGCTTGGCAATGTTTGTTCGGACGAGCCAGGCGTTTATCGCACGGGAGAATATGGCATTCGGACGGAAAATTTGATTGTGATTGTTCCTGCAAAAAACTTGTCGCCACGCACTACCGGCGAGGAGTATTACGAATTTGAAACCATCACGTTATGTTTTTACGACACACGAATGATTGACAAATCGATGCTCACAACGTCTGAAATTGAGTGGCTAAATAATTATCATTCAACATTATACAAAACTATCGCACCGCTATTGAGTGCAGACGAAAAGCAGTACTTAGAAACTAAATGCCAACAAATATGAATTTAGAGCAGACCTTACTTTCACATATAAAAAATATCGTTCAATCCGTTTATTCAGTGGATGTTCCGCTGGAACAGTTGTCGTTGCAAAAAACGCGTGCCAATTTTGAGGGCGATGTAACGTTGGTTGTTTTTCCATTGACGAAACAAATCAAAGCCAATCCTGCAGAAATCGCCGATTCCATCGGAAAAAAACTGTGCGATGAGGCAACGGTTGTGGAAAAATATAATGTTGTGCAAGGGTTCCTAAATTTGACCATCAAGACGCATTTTTGGGTTGAAAAACTGCAAGAAATTTACAACGATGAAACGTTTGGCTGCAAAAAAATGGCTGCCGACGCTCCTGTGATGATGATAGAATATAGTTGTCCTAACACGAACAAACCGCTCCATTTAGGGCATATTCGGAACAATTTGTTGGGTTGGTCGTTGGTAAAAATTCAGCAGGCAAACGGCTGGAAGGTCGTCAAAACCAACATTGTAAACGATCGAGGTATTCACATTTGCAAAAGTATGTTGGCGTGGCAGAAGTTTGGTAACGGCGAAACGCCACAGAGTAGCGGGAAAAAAGGCGATCATTTGGTCGGAGATTACTATGTGCGGTTTGATAAGGAGTACAAAAAGCAAATCAATCAACTGATTGCCGATGGAATGGACGAAGAAACTGCTAAAAAAGAAGCCCCTTTGATGAAAGAAGCCCACGAAATGCTCGTCAAATGGGAGCAAGGTGATGCGGAGGTTATACAGTTGTGGAAAATGATGAACGGTTGGGTGTACGAGGGCTTTGATGTCACGTACAAGCAGTTAGGCGTTAGTTTTGATAAAGTTTATTACGAAAGTGATACCTATTTGGTGGGACGTGAAGAGGTGCTGCGAGGATTGAAGGAAGGCATTTTTTACAAACGTGAAGATAACTCTATTTGGGCGGATTTGAGCAAGGACGGTTTGGACGAAAAACTGCTGTTGCGTTCCGATGGTACTTCGGTTTATATCACCCAAGATTTAGGCACTGCCAAACTGCGTTCCAAAGATTATAACATCACTAAAATGGTGCATGTGGTGGGCAATGAACAGGAATATCATTTCAAAGTGTTGGCTATTTTGTTGGATAAATTGGGTTGCTCGTTTGGCAAAAGTTTAATGCACTTTTCGCACGGCATGGTCGAGTTACCCAGTGGAAAGATGAAATCACGCGAAGGAACGGTTGTGGATGCGGACGATTTGATGGCACAAATGATAGACGATGCCAAAAAAATCAGTGCCGACAAAGTGAACACTTTGCCCGACATTACCCCCGAAGAAGCCGATGAAATCGCACGAATTGTTGGTTTAGGGGCTTTGAAATACTTCATTTTGAAGGTTGATGCACGCAAGAATGTGCTGTTTGACCCACAAGAAAGTATCGATTTCAACGGAAATACGGGTCCATTTATCCAATACACCTACGCTCGCATCCAATCTATCTTACGAAAATACAACCAATTACCCGATAAAACCGTCGATTTTGCTTCAAGTAGTACTTACGACCCCAACGAAAAAGAGTTAGATTTGATACGGCTTTTGTGCGACTACCCCACTGTTGTAGAGCAAGCGGGAACGAATTTTAGCCCTTCAACCATCGCAAATTATGTGTATTCGGTGGCTTGTTCGTTTAATAGTTTCTACCACGACTACTCTATTTTGAATGAAAAAGAAGTTCAGATACGTGATTTTAGGGTGCTATTGAGTACTTGTACGGCACGAATTATTGCTTCGGCAATGGATTTATTGGGTATTGAGGTGCCACAACGAATGTAAAATGGAAATCATTGGCGACAAAATACACACAATAACGCTTGGCAGACACGTTTTTTCGTTGGATAAGTCTCTTGTGATGGGCATTGTGAACGTTACGCCAGACAGTTTTGCGGTGCGGTGCGAAGATGAGAAAAGCGTCATTGAGTGCATCGCCAAACATGTGGAAGAAGGGGCAGATATTTTGGATATTGGTGGCTGTAGCACACGTCCTGAGGCGATTGTGGTGGACGTGGAAGAGGAATGGAAACGGGTTGAAATGGGCTTGAAAAACGCGAAAAAATATGCTCCCAACCTGCCTATTTCGGTGGATACGTTTCGTGCCGAGATAGCTAAACGAGCCATTGAAGCGTATGGAATAGATATTGTAAATGATATTAGTGGCTTGCAAGATGAGCAGATGTTGGATGTGCTAACCAAGCACAATTTGGCTTACGTCTTGGTGCATAATGGGAGCATAAACAACCAGATGGCGGTTTTGATGGACAATTTGGTGCATAAAGTGTATAATTTGCATCGTGCAGGGGTAAAAGATGTGATAGTAGATGCAGGGTTTGGTTTTGGCAAGACACTGGAGGAAAATTATTTGATTTTGAAAAATTTAGAAGCCATGCACATGTTGGAATGCCCTATTTTAGTGGGGCTTTCGCGTAAATCCATGCTGTATAAGTTGTTGGACAGTACACCCGATAAGATGTTAAATGCCACATGTGTTGCCAACTTTTGGGCATTGCAAAAAGGGGCTTCGATCTTGCGGGTACACGATGTAAAGGAGACAAAAGAAATGATAAAAATATATCAAAAACTATGTGGGGAATAGGCATAAAAGATATTATTGACGTTTTACTCATTGCGACACTGCTGTATTATATTTTTCGTATTTTGCGGAAATCGGGTGTGGTGAACTTGTTTTGGGGCTTGTTAGTGGTGCTGTTTGTTTCGTATTTGATTGTATCTATTTTCCAGTTACAACTCACGTCTTCGCTCTTGAATGTCATTTTAGATGCGGGAGTGATTGCGGTAATCGTGATTTTTCAAAACGAGATACGTTCTTTCTTTTACCGCGTTGGCTCGCACGTTAATTTTCAATACCTACGTTTCCATTCTTCGCATAATGCACAAGTGGAACGTATGATTCACCAAGTTGTTCTTGCTTGCCAACATTTATCGTCCACCAAAACGGGTGCTTTGATTGTCTTTCCTATGCGTGAAGACTTGACTGAAATTGCGGAAACAGGCGAAAAATTAGATGCAATCGTTTCTTTCCGTGCCATTGAAAACCTATTTTTTAAGAATACGCCGTTGCACGATGGAGCCGTTTTTATTATGAATAATCGCATTTTTTCGGCGGCGTGTATCTTACCCGTTTCACAAAATAGAAACCTCCCTTTGGAGTATGGTCTACGGCACCGTGCAGCCTTAGGAATCACCGAACGAACAGACGCTCTTGCGGTTGTGGTTTCGGAAGAAACGGGGCATATCTCGTTTGCCAAAGGCAGTAAAATCAGTGTGATCAGTAATGATGATATAGAAAGAGTTTTATTAGAAAATTATAGATAATTATGTTCAAACGTTCTTTAGTTACAACTGCTCTACCCTACGCCAATGGTCCTATTCACATCGGTCATTTGGCAGGTGTTTATATTCCGGCGGATATTTATGTGCGTTATTTGCGGCTCAAACATGTTCCCGTTGCTTTTATTGGCGGAAGCGATGAGCATGGCGTGCCGGTTACGATTCGAGCAAAACAAGAAGGAATTACCGTGCAAGAAGTGGTGGATAGATACCACAAATTGATACAAAAAAGTTTTGAAGAGTTTGGAATTTCGTTTGATGTGTATGGACGTACCACGAGTGCCACGCATCACAAAACGGCGAGTGATTTTTTCCGCAAATTATACGATGAAAACAAGCTTATTGTGCAAGAAACGGAGCAGTTTTTTGACGAACAAACGCAAGAATTTTTGACGGATAGAAACATCAAAGGTGAGTGTCCGCGTTGCCATTCGCAGGGTGCATACGGCGACCAATGCGAGAAATGCGGGGCTACCCTTTCGCCCGAAGAGCTCATCAATCCTTACAATGCCAATACGGGTAACCCTCTAACTAAAAAACGTACTTCGCACTGGTATTTGCCCCTTGATGCTTACCAACCTTGGTTGGAAGAATGGATTTTGCAAGACCACAAAGAATGGCGTCCAAATGTCTATGGGCAGTGCAAGTCGTGGTTGGATACGGGGCTTAAACCTCGTGCCGTAACGCGTGACTTGAGTTGGGGTATCCCTGTGCCGGTGGAAAATGCAGAAGGTAAGGTCTTGTACGTTTGGTTTGACGCTCCCATTGGTTACATCAGCAACACCAAAGAGTTATGCGAACAAAATCCCAAGTTTGGCAAGTGGGAGACGTGGTGGCAAGATGAAGAAACGCGTTTGATTCATTTTATTGGCAAGGACAACATCGTCTTCCATTGTATCGTTTTCCCAACTATGCTCAAAGCTCACGGTAAGTTCATTTTACCCGATAATGTGCCGAGCAATGAGTTTTTGAATTTGGAAGGCGATAAGTTGAGTACATCGCGAAATTGGGCGGTTTGGTTGCACGAGTATTTGGCTGATTTCCCGAACAAACAAGACGTTTTGCGGTATGTTTTGACGGCCAATGCACCCGAAACAAAAGACAACGATTTTACGTGGAACGATTTTCAGGCACGCAATAACAACGAATTAGTGGCTGTTTACGGCAATTTTGTCAATCGAACGCTGGTGCTAACGAATAAGTATTTTGACGGCAAAGTGCCACCGCTGAAAAATCTGACCGAAACTGACAAACAAGTTTTGGAGTCATTAAATGAGATTAAAGCCTCTGTTGAAGCCTTGCTTGAAGATTTTCATTTCCGTGATGCACAAAAAGTGGCGATGAATTTGGCACGCGTGGGCAACAAATACCTCACCGAAACAGAGCCTTGGCAGTTGGCAAAAACCGATATGGAGCGTGTGGGAACGATTTTGCATGTTTGTTTGCAGTTGGTGGCAAATTTGGCGATTGTGTTTGAACCATTTTTGCCATTTTCCAGTGAAAAATTACGCAAGATGATAAATCTATCGGCTTGTGAGTGGGACGATTTAGGCAAACAAGATATTTTGCAAGTTGGGCATTCGTTGGGCAAAGTGGCTCTGCTGTTCGATAAAATCGAAGATACCGAAATCGCCAAACAACTCAATCGTTTGGAAGAAATCAAAAAAGCCAACATCGTTCAGCAGGAGCAAGAGGCGGCTAAAGCGTGGCAACCACAGCCGATTAAAGACCTCACAAACATTGACGCTTTCGATAAAATCGACATTCGTGTCGGTAAAGTGTTGCAGTGCGAAAAAGTGCCCAAAAGTGAGAAATTATTGCGTTTTACGATTGATGACGGCGTGAGCGAACGCACGATTTTATCGGGCATTGCACACAGTTATCCAAATTGTGAGGTGTTAGTGGGCAAACAGATACTTTTTGTTGCCAATTTTCCACCCCGCAAGATGATGGGTATCGAAAGTAATGGTATGATTTTGAGCGTTTGTGATGCAGACGGGCGTTTGGTCGTTACAACCGCAAGCGAAGAAGTAAAAAATGGAACAACAGTAGGATAACATGGATACACTTAGAACAGAACATCTCTATAAAAAGTACGGAAAACGTACTGTGGTAAACGATGTAAGCATTCAGTTGGAGCAAGGCGAAATTGTTGGTTTGTTGGGACCCAATGGTGCGGGTAAAACCACCACTTTTTATATGACTACGGGACTTATTGTGCCGAATGATGGTCGTATTTTCCTCAACGATACCGATATTACCGAGTTGCCGATGTACAAACGGGCTCAGATGGGTATTGGTTATTTGCCACAAGAAGCGAGCGTTTTTCGCAAAATGTCTGTGGAAGACAACATTAAAGCCGTTTTGGAGATGACCACGTTCTCCAAACAATACCAAAAAGAGAAATTGGAGAGTTTGATTTCCGAATTTAACCTCAATCATGTGCGTACCAATTTGGGCGACCGACTCTCGGGTGGCGAGCGAAGACGTACCGAGATTGCTCGTTGCTTGGCAATTGAACCTAAGTTTGTGATGTTGGACGAGCCTTTTGCTGGCGTAGACCCGATTGCTGTCCAAGAGATTCAAGAAGTGGTGTGGAAGCTCAAAGACAAAAATATCGGCATCCTCATCACCGACCACAACGTGGACGAGACGCTGATGATAACCGACCGTGCATACCTACTCTTTGAAGGCAAAATCCTCTTTCACGGAACGCCTGAAGAGTTGGCTGCTAATCCGATTGTGCGGAAAAATTATTTGGGCAAAGATTTTGAGCTCAAACGGCGTGGCAGAAATACTACGGACGAGGAAGAAGTGATTTAGCCTCGTACCGTTCGATTTTTCGTTGTCCGATTTGGAGTTGTCGCTCCATATTTTTGATGTCTTCCATCATTTGAGCCAAGTAATACGTGTCTTCTAAGGCTCTAACTTGGTGCCTGTATATCGGCACATCGATGTCTGTTCTTCCCACCAAGCGAGCAAAAACAGTACGGGATTCCTTGTTGGCACTGATAAAATTTAGGATTTTTTTGGAGTCTTTTGAATCGAAAGTCATCCGTTCAAACCACGACTCGTCCGTATAAAACGAATAATGCTCGCCTACATAGCGATTAAACACGTTTTTACTGAAAACTTCCACACAGCGTATGTTGATTTTTTGGTCACCACGATAGTGCATCTGCACCGCCAACTGCCCATTGTCCAAAATATAAGCGTACAAAAACGTGGCAAACGTGTTCCGCCAATAACGCAAGTCTTTATGGACATATTTCCCATATTTCTCGTACTTCGTTTTCTGTTCGTATTGATAGAATGGCATTTGCGAATCCACCTGAGCATATAATTTTTTGAGCACCGAATCGGTAAACGCCACTGTCCGTTTGCTTTCTAAATAATCAATGCTATCCGCCAAATCACGTGCCCGCTGCCGAACAGGAACTTCTTGCGGAAAAACAAGATGAACAGAATCCAAATAAAAACGTGCTTGTTGATAATTTTGTTGTTCAATGCAACTTAACGCTTGCGTAAAATAGTGCTGTGGCAACGTTTTTTTGCCCATATTGCACGCCACCAAAAGCCATCCTAAAATCGCCACTAACAAATACTTTTTCATCGCCTTTCCAATTCTATTACTTCCAAATTTTGTATTTTTTCGCCATCAATTTCAAACCGTAACAGCGTTTGTATCGGTTGCCAACCTTTTAATCCAGCAGCACCCGGATTGATAGTCAGCATTTCGTAGGTCTTGTCGTACATCACTTTGAGGATATGGCTATGTCCACACACGAATAACTGCGGTTTTTCCTTGGCAAACATCGGCAAAAGCACAGGGTTATAATGCCCAGGATAGCCACCAATGTGCGTCATAAACACACTCACCTGCTCAATCTGGAAGCGATAAAACTCGGACAACGTATACCGCACATCGCCACTATCCATATTGCCAAAGACGGCTCGTGTAGGACGAAATTCCCGCAATCGGGTCAGCACTTCCAGCGAACCAATATCGCCTGCGTGCCAAATCTCGTTGCAGTCGTAAAAATGCTTAAAGATTCGTTCATCTAAATAGCCGTGCGTGTCGCTCAATACACCGATTCTTGTCATACCCCAAATAAATTTTTCCCAAAAATACTTTTTTTTCACTTTCTTTATCATAAAAAATGTAAATTTGCACGATTTTTGAATAATGAATTTGTTTTATACCTGTTGATTATGAAAAGAATGATGAAACGTTGCTTTGCTTTGCTTGCAGTATTGGCTGTGTCCAGTTTTTGGGGAACCTCTGTGTTTGCACAAGATATTACATTTGGTCCATTTTGTTATGGGCAAACCGTAGTATTAGATCATGCAACAAATCCTAATATTCCTATTTTTTATGACCCAAACACCCACCAGCCTGTTGTGCCTGAATTTACCTTTGGTGGTGAAGATTTTGATTTCGATAATAGTATAAATCGATATAAAAAAGAGAGCTTTAAGTATTGTGGTGAGGATGGTAATCTGAAATATTTTCTAATAACTTGGTATCCAGAGCCTACTACAAAGGATATTGTTGTATGTAATAGCAGCA
>JBGUYG010000099.1:0-8420 GCA_045118535.1 Paludibacteraceae bacterium | reverse complement strand
TAGAACGTATCAGTGAACGAGTTATCATAAAAAAATTTAATACACTACAAAAATTATACGAAAATAGTATTTTTTTTAATTTTTTGTATTACTTTTGCGAAGATTTTTAACAATAATTTTAAAAGAATGGAAACACAAAAAATTCAGGAAAAGAAAGAGTTGGACAATGTGTATTCGCGTGCTATTAAAGCAGGAAAGCGTATTTATTATTTAGATGTGAAGAAGGCACGCAATGAAGATTTGTATGTTTGCATTACGGAAAGTAAGCGTTTTTCGGCAAACGAGGGGGAGGCTCCAACAATTGAGAAGCACAAAATCTTTTTGTACAAGGAAGATTTTAAGCATTTTTTGGAAGGATTGCAAGACGTGATGGATTACGTCAAAGAGCAATTTGGGGAGATTGAAGACAGGCAGGAATGGAAACCGCAAGAGGGAGGTCAAGAAGAGAAAGAAAGCGGCTCCAAGGGGATTTTTGAAAGTGTAGTAGATGGTATCAAAAAGATTATTTAATTCACTCAAAATCTATTCAGTCTAAAAAAAGTGTTGTACAAATTGTGCAACACTTTTTTGTTTGATTCGTTTGCTGTCGCTTAACGATTAATCACAGCGACTGATATTTTGTCGAATACCCGTTTGACAAAAGAGTTTTCATTTAACGCTTAAGCCTCAATCACAACAACTGATATTTTTCGAATACCCGTTTGACAAAAGAGTTTCCGTTTAACGCCTAAGACTCAATCACAGCAACTCTACCGACCGATTAACAAACTTCGCCAACTCCTCGCCTTTGAGTTGTCCAACTGCCAACAGAGCGATGTCAATCAACTGACGTATGGACTTTTGGGTTTCTTCGGTTACTTTTACGTCTTTTTGCGGTGTTGGTTTTTCGTCTTTTGCATCCTTCGTTTCCGTCTTTTCTTGCGGAACTTCAAACAACTCAATCGCAGGCAGCAACGACTTGATTTTCTCCGAAGACATATTTACCACCAAATTATATTGTTCGGGCAAATTGCCGTAAAAAGGCATTCCTTGCTGGTGTTTGGACATCTCCCGCATACGCCGCATAAACTCGTTTTGCGTAATGAACACAGGTAACTCATCGGCAGCAACACTCTCCAATGTAACCGTATATGTCAGCCGTTGAGCAGGGTCAATTTGCCCTTCAAACGCCAATCGCAACGCCTCTTTTTGGTCATCGGTCAGATTGCTTTCGGGCTTATTGTCCTCTTTTTCAATCAAACGGTCAATCACGTCCGAATCCACACGCACAAAACGCACCATGCCGTTATCCTTATTTTCCATCGATTTTTGTTCCAACTGCGACATTGCATGTACGTCCAACTCGCCTTCCATCAGCAGCACATCGTAGCCTTTTTGCTTTGCACGCTCAATGTAAGCGTACGATTCGTTGGCATTTTGGGCATAAAGCATCACGATATGCTTGTTTTTGTCGGTTTGATTTTCTTTGACTTTTTCCTTGTATTGCTCAAAAGTAAAATACTCGCCCGAAATGTTCTTCAACAGTGCAAATTGGATGGCTTTTTCGTAAAATTTCTCGTCCGAAAGCATTCCGTATTGGATAAACAACTTAATATCTTCCCATTTTTTCTCAAAATCGGCTTTGTCGTTGGTGTACAATTCGAGCAATTTATCTGCCACTTTTTTGGTGATATGCGAGGAGATTTTTTTCACGTTATTATCGCTCTGCAAGTAACTACGGGAGACGTTCAACGGAATGTCGGGCGAATCCAAAACGCCGTGCAACAAGGTCAGATAATCGGGCACGATATTTTCCACCTCGTCCGTAACAAACACTTGGTTGCAATAGAGTTGAATCTTGTGTTTGCGTACATCTAAGTTGGTTTTGATACGCGGAAAATACAAAATGCCCGTCAAATGGAACGGATAATCCACGTTCAAATGGATATGGAAAAGTGGTTCTTCCATCTGATTGGGGTACAACTCGTGGTAGAAATTCGCATAATCTTCGTCTTTCAAGTCGGCTGGTTTGCGTGTCCAAGCAGGCGTGGTGTTATTGATGACATTGTCTTCTGCCGTTTCCACTTCCTTGCCGTCTTTCCACTCTTTTTTCTTGCCAAAAACGATAGCCACAGGCAAAAATTTACAGTATTTTTTCAGCAAATCTTCAATCGTTGCATCTTCTAAATACTGGCTAAATTCATCATCAATATGCAACACAATGTCGGTTCCACGTTCGGCTTTGATGGTTTCTTCCATCGTGTATTCGGGGTCGCCTTTGCACGTCCAATGCACGGCTTTTGCGTCCTCTTTGTACGATTGCGAAAAAATCTCCACCTTTTTCGCCACCATAAACGACGAATAAAATCCCAATCCAAAATGCCCAATAATGGCTTCTGTCTTGTCTTTGTACTTGTTCACAAACTCTTCGGCACCCGAAAAAGCGATTTGATTGATAAATTTATCCACTTCGTCTGCCGTCATTCCGATACCGTGGTCGCGAACAGTGAGGGTTTTCTTGTCTTTATCCAACAAAATATACACCTGCATATCGCCCAAATCACCTTTTGCTTCGCCCACAGACGCCAACGTTTTCAGTTTTTGGGTAGCATCAACGGCATTCGAAACCAACTCACGCAAAAAAATCTCGTGGTCGGAATACAAAAACTTTTTTATCACGGGGAAAATGTTCTCTGACGTAACCCCTATATTTCCTTTGTTCATAATCAATTTATTTTTTGTTAGTAACATTTCATCTTGTACGAAATTTATGCCATAAAAAAATTTTATGCCAATGTGGCAGTTTTTGCTTTTTTATTATTTTTTGTATCTTTGTGCAATAATTGTTTTGCGATATGAAAAAGTATTTTTTGTTAACTATTGTTTGTGGATTATTGTTTGCGTGCACTAATTCACCCAAGACGCTCGTAATTTTACACACGAACGACACGCATTCCCAGATTGAACCTATCAGCAAAGGTGCCAAGAAAAATCCCGGTTTGGGTGGTGCTGCAAGGCGTGCAAGTATCATCAACGAAGAACGCAAGAAAGACAAGGATTTGCTCTTGTTTGATGCTGGCGACTTTTCGCAAGGAACGCCCTATTTTAATCTGTTTAAGGGCAGAGCCGAGATTGAAATAATGAATTCGATGGGCTATGACGCTGGTACGTTGGGCAATCACGAATTTGATAACGGCGTAGATACGTTGGTGGAAATACTCAAATTGGCGAAGTTCCCTATCGTTTGTGCCAACTATAAAGTAGAAAATACGCCACTCGAAGGGTTGGTGAAAAAGTATGTTATTCTGAACAAAAAAGGCTTAAAAATTGGCGTTTTTGGTTTGAGTCCCAATCCGTATAGTTTAATTTCACCCAATCAATTCGCTCCTGTAGAGTATTTAGACCCCTATCCTATTGCCCAAGAAATAGCGACTATGTTGAAGAATAAAGGTTGTGATTTGGTGGTTTGTTTGTCGCACCTTGGATTTTATCCCGAAGGCGTTGGCTTACCGAGCGACCCTGAATTGGCACAACTGACGAAAGATATTGATATTATTGTTGGTGGACATACGCATTCGTTGCTGTTGAGTTGTGAAAAAATCGCCAATTCGCAAGGCGAAGAAGTGCTGATTGGTCAAACGGGCAAAAGTGGCTGCTACATGGGCAAGATGACGATTGAGTTTGAATAACGTTTAAACACCTTTTAAAACAAAATTAAACCCCACTGACGATTCAATGGGGTTTCTTTTGTTAGTAACATGCGTTTTACTATGGGTTGGTTTCTCTGATTAAACAACAAAAAAGATAGTATTTTTTTGCAAAACAAAAAAACGCATTTTGAGATTTTTTACTAATTTCGCCTTGTGAGAATTATTTTTTGAGAAAAATGAGCAAAATTGGCATATACGGCGGTTCGTTTAATCCGATACATTGGGGACACATCGGTGTGGCAAAATATGTGTTGGAGCATACGGATTTGGACGAAGTTTGGTTGATGGTTTCGCCTGCTAATCCGTTGAAAGACAAGCATATACTTGCAGATGAGATGCAACGTTTTGCATTGGCTCAACAGCAAATACAAACGATGATTTCGCACGAAAAGCAGTTTGCCCAACGTATCCTGGTGAGCGACTTTGAGTTGCATCTGCCGCGTCCTTCGTATATGTACAACACGCTCTCGCAACTCGTCCAAGCCTACCCTATGCACACTTTTTCGCTCATCATTGGCGAGGATAACCTATATATTTTTACCCAATGGAAAAACTGGCAAGAGATTTTGCAAACTCCCGTGTACATCTATCCACGCAACAATCAAAACCCACAAGCCGCTTTGCAAGCCATCGAAACGCTACAAAAAAGCGTCCCGCAAGCCAACATAACCTACTTTGCAGATGCTCCGTTGTTGCCCATTTCTTCCACACAAATACGCGAGCAAAAAACTAAGATTTGACGCTATTGATGTACTCTTTCTTGGATAAATTGTCCGAAACGTGCTTGATACTGACGACATTCTCGAAACCGAGTGCCATCATAAAGGCAAGTTCCATATCAAAAATGCAATCCGCATAATCCGATTGCAAAACAAAGTCCGTGTGGGTGTAGCAAGGGGCTTGAATAAAGGGCTTGGATAGCGGAAAAGTCGGTTGTTTCAACGAAAAAACGGGTTCTTCATAGTTCGCATTCGGGTGGTTTAAGCGGGATTGCGTAACTGCTACGATGGTTCCAATCTCAAAATTGGCACTGCCTGCATAGCCGATATTGATGTAATGCCCATCTTTTGGCAAGGTTTGCAACGCCCGAATCACATTGATGGCACCCACACCCGTGATAACCAACTGCCAAAGCGACTTATCAAGTAATTCAAACTGATTGTTTGCAACCTCTTTGCCACCCAAAATATCAACAATCAACTTTTTTTCCTGCTCTTCTGCCAGTAAAATATAGTTCATCATGCTGGTTGATTGGCGTTTTTGATGTTATCTTTTATCTGTTTTGCGTTGTGGAGGTTTTGGCAAATGATATAAACAGCCACTCCAATCGCCACAATCGTTGCGGAGGGTTCCAAAAACGAGAACACAATCCATATTCCGAAAGACGTGTTTTTTTGTCCCAAAGCGTGTGAAGTGGCAATATACGTTTTGGCTTGCGGGTCCTTTTCGGGGAACTTCAAGCCGATTTGTCGTCCAACAAAAAATTGCGTCCTTGAAGCCAAAAACGACAAAACCACCAACAATGCCACTAACCACAAGTTATACCGATAAGTTGCCATCGAATACGATACATCTGCCATCAGAATGACCAAATTGATCATCCAAATATAAAACGAAAAATCCGCCGTCTTATTCACCAATTTATCATAAGTCGGTTGGGCGTGGAACAAATGAGCCAACAAACGCAAAAACCAAGCCAAAAAGAGCGGTCCCAGCAACAACGGTGCCACGTGCCACAGAAGCGTCAAGGATAAATTGCCTGTTTCGACTTGAAGCGTAGGGTGAATGATGGGCAAAAAAATCGGAATAACCATAGATGTTACAAAATTACACAAAATGGTGTAGGTCGTGAGCGATTCGATTTGACCACCTAATTTAGCCGTTATAACGGGTGCAGAAGAGGCAGTTGGAACCATGAAACAAAACATCGCTCCCATCGCTATCAAATGTGCTGTGCTTTGTTCCACAAAAAGCAGCAACAGGTTATACGTCAAATAATAAGCCAGAAAAGTGAGGAGCATTTGGCTGATTAAAGCCACAAAATGCCACTTTTGAAACCGTATTTTGCGTGGCTCCACTTTGAGGAACGTGAAGAAAAGCAACAAAAACACAGTCGGTGCCAAAAACGGATGCAAATGGCGAAAAATTGGATAACCAATTATACCCACTAAAATAGACACGGGTAAGCCTAAAACATCTAACTTATTCCTGATTTTTGAGTTCATATCGTCAATTATTAGTAACTAAATGTAAAACTTATATTGGTAGTAAAATTTTTTCCGTGATAGAAAATCGGAGCCCATTTGGTCAAAAAATAATCAGCCGTTCCTGTCTGTTCACCCTCTATGGAAGAGGAAATATGGTCGTATCCCCGAGCATGATTGTACGACAAATTGAAGGTAAAATACATATTGGGGAACACTTCATAAATCGTGTTAAAAGCAATAATATCGTTACGAAATAGCATTGTTTTGTACGCTTTTTGAGCCAAAATGGTCGATAAATTGCTACGAAGATACTTATAAGAATTATATTTTGCATCTAAATTATACGAAATTTTTAACGAAAGCCCCCGAATCACCTTATAAGCCAACTCTGTGTATATGTTTTGGGCATTATCGCCCATGTAATGTCCCATATTGTAGCCGTTGGATTGCCACGTGAGCGTTGGGATTGACTGGTTGTAGCAACCGATGTTTGACCGCACAAACTCGCCCTTCAACGAAAGCCCTTTCAGCGGGAATCCCGACCAATTAAATCCAACCAAATAGGAAATAGGATTATGTTCGTCATTGCTGCTACTAAAACGATTCCACTTGATTTCGTCTATGTAAACCGATGTGTAGAGGTGCAAATGCCTCAGATTGCGGGTCGAAAGCGTGAAAAAGAGTTGCGAGTTTTGGTTTTGCGTCCGTGCACCCTCCGTGAGCAGATGGTCGAGCGACTTGAAAAAGGCAAACGGGATGAAATAAGCCGCTTGGACATTCCGCTCCGCATACACGATTGAGTTACCGAACGAGAGGTTCAGATGATGAATGGGCGTGAAAGAAAACATATTCGCAGCCATAAATTTGTTGTGCGGACGATAGTGCACCTTGCCATCCTCCACGTAATAGTAGGTGCTGTCCAACACATTACTCACCAACCAAGCGTGAAAATAGTTAAACTCAAACCACTTACACGGCTTCAAATGCAACGTTATCATCGGCACGGCAGGATTGCGTCCCGACAAGATATTGGAACAATGATAAGCGTCTCCCCACTGCACATTTTCGCGTTGTATGCCCACACTACCCCACGTGGTATACGCAAGCAACCCACCTCGCGAATCCGAGAAATCCCCACCATACGTAGCACCTTTGTACTGTGCCCCACGCATATCGGTCAAGTACTCGCCTCGCACAATCTTCGCCCCTTCGGCTTTGGCAGAATTACTATGATAATAGGCATCTTTTAAGCCCGCTTTTCCATTCCACGAAATATCCCGCAAACTGCCCCAAATACTCACATGCTTAGCAATGTCCATTTGCATTTCGGCACCCCACCAACGCTTGATAATTGCCCCTTTTTTGTTGCCATAAACCTGCATTCCCAAAATCGGACGAAGCCGCATCTTGAAATTCTTGTTGGCACTGCTGTACGAAAATTGCGGGTCGGCAAGCGATAGGTTAAAGGTTTGATGATCCGTATATTGCACCAAATTGTTCACCATCGTGTCGCACTCCAACGCAAACTCGTTGCGATAAAATTGCAAATCTTTTTGTTGGCGATGATTGAGTAAGGTGTTTTTTTCGGAGGCTTGAACCAACATTTGAGCGATATGTCGGCGAGTAAACGGCCGAACGCCCGAGTTGATGTCAATGACTTGTTGCGTTGCCAACTCGTCCAAAAAATCGTACAATTGCACGTACTCCAAACTCACAGGAATCTCTTGTGCCATCGCCGAAATGGTAACCAAAACGCAACATAATATGGTATGAATCCTTCGTAACATCACGCACTTCTCGCTTTACGGAACACGATATTGTAAATGATTTTCCAAAAGTAGATAAAATCGGTTACAAAAACACCATTTTTTTCACATTGTTGCAAATAATTCCATTCTGACGCTTCTATTTCGTCGAGCGTTTGGGGCAAATCGGCGTAAAAAGGTGGAAATAAACCCGGCTTAAATTGGATGCGTTTTTGTTGCAATTTTTCGGAATATAGCCCGAAAAAAGAAGGACTTAACGGTCGCACACCCACTAATTTTATTTTACCAACCAACAAAAGCCTAATCATCGGAATTTCGTCAATCCAATACTTACGAAGCACCCTCCCACAGGGCGTTATGCGGAAATCGTTGTTGATTTTTCCACCATCTTGTAGCCGATAATTTTTACACATATAATCCTGCAAAAACTCAGCGTATGGGTACATCGTTCGCAACTTAACCACATTCATTTCTTTGCCCCATTGCCCAATGCGTTTGAGGCGAATAAACCAGCCATAATGTAACTCTGGTGCCTGCTCCACGTGCCTGTTTTTTTGTGCAACCACACTACAAAGGTTACTCGCTTGGGTTTCCTGCACAATCTCAAAACCACAATAAAACAAACGCCCTAAAATCTCCGCCTTCGCCTGCTCAAAACGAAACTCAAACCGCCCTCGCTCCGTCAGATGCAGATTGATACTCACAAAAAAATCGTTCAAACCCTGCCGACAAAGCAACGGAACAGCACAAATAATGGT
>JBGUYG010000098.1:0-2841 GCA_045118535.1 Paludibacteraceae bacterium | reverse complement strand
TGGTTTTGACTTGATACGGTAAAGTTTGCGAAGCTTTCGAACCGTCAAACACAAAGCGTCAATAAACGCCATCAATATGTAATGAACCCACATCCAACCGTCATACAACTATGACTTCGGCATAGATTCAGGCACAAAATTAAGAAAAAATAGTAATATGGGCAAAAAATATAGCCGTGTTTTGGCTATCTTTAACCCAAAGACACAAATGTAATTCTCCAAACCTACGCATAAAAAAATCACCGTCTATGCGATGCTCTCGTAAGACGATGATTCGTGGACTATTTATCCCCAAAACGGCTTTATATCTTTTGCCTCAACGTACCGTTGCGATATGCTTGCAGGAGTTGTTTGAGGTCCTGTATCTGTTCAAGCAGTTTTTTGCCGATGTCGGTGTCGCGGATACGTAGCCGTTTGTCGCTGAAATCTTGCAGGAGCGTGCGGTTGTTGATGTCGCTTCCCGAGATGACGGCCTGCTCGCGGCTCTCGAAGGACTCGTGCTCCACAAGTTGAATGCCGTGGCTGTTGTAGATGAGCGTGTAACCCGCAATACCCGTCTTCTCTTGGTAGGGCTTACTGAAACCGCCGTCTATCACAAATCGCCTGCCATTGGCACGAATCGGACTCTCGCCTTTGATGGTACTCACGGGCACATGACCGTTCACGATGCGTCCCGTAGCGGGGTCTAAACCAAACTCTTGCAAAATCTGCTTGCATATCTTCTCGTCGTCTGCCAACGAAAAATACGCCCCTTTCTTCTCCTTATGCAACGCTTTGTCGGCGTAGAAATAACGCTCAAACGTGGTCATCTTATCCTTATTGTAAAGCGGAGAGAACTCGCCTTCCCACAAATACAGCATGTAATCGAGTGCGTTTTCTTTGGCTTTGCCCGTGCCGTAGTACGCCTGCCGAATGATAGCATCGGTGCGGTCCATGAGGGCTTTACCCGAGACACGTTGCCCACACACATCGGCTTCGGCGAAAGAGCCGTCTGCGTTGAGGGGAATAGCAGCATGGTAGAGCAGGAAGCCGTTGCGAACGAGGTAAAGGGAGCCGTGTTCGTAGAGCATACGCAGATGTTGCTGCATCTTTTCGGATTTGTGGAACGAGCGTGCTAACTGGCTCATCAGTTCTGCCTCCTCGCGACTGAGTGCGTAGGGGTCGTTGTGGTCAATGGTTGGCAGGTTGGAATCCAGCAGTTCGCATTGGTCTAACTTGTCCAACACGGCACGGTGGTCCATATTCCATTCGGGGTGGCGACGCACGGTCTGACCTTCGAGTTTAAACTGAATAATCGAGATGGCCTTGTGCATCTTCGCCATCAGTTGGGCAGAACGCGTGAGGCGTGGGTTGTTCTCAAAGTCCTTCGTCTGCCAAATCGTACACGGGTCATCGCCATACACCGTCATGGCGAAGCTGGCTAACGGCAAGAGGTTGATACCATAGTCTTCTTCGAGGGTTTCGATGTTGGCATAACGGATACTAACCCGCAACACAGTGGCTATCAAAGCCTGATTCCCAGCCATCGCTCCCATCCACTCGATGTCGTGGTTACCCCACTGGATGTCGTAGTCTCGCACGTTGGCAAGTTCGTCTAAAATCTTGCTGGAGCCGGGTCCACGGTCAAAAATATCGCCCACAATATGCAACGTGTCAATCGTCAGGCTATGAATAAGATTACAAATCGCGATAATCAGTTGCTCTGCACTGCCGATTTCTATCAGAGACTCGATGACGGCGTTGTAGTAGGTTTGCCGCTCGTTTTGTTCGATGTTTGATTCGTACAATAACTCGCCGATGATGTAGGCATACTCGGGTGGCAACAGTTTACGCACTTTGGAGCGGCTGTACTTGATGGTTACTGCACGGGCGATGTTCACCACCTGGTGCAGACGTGTGTGGTACCATTTGTCCAAGTCGGGCAGGTTGGATAGTTGCGAGTTTATCTTGAAAAGTCCGTCAACCTCTTCGCCCGCGTAGAACTGTTTGATGAGTTCGATTCGCTCTTCTGGGTAGTAAATCAAGGCACAGATGGCACGTTTTTCCTCCTCCGATACTTTTTCGCCATACACTTCATCTACTTTTTTGCGGACCACTCCCGAGGCGTTTTTGATCATGTGGATAAACGCCGACGAGGCACCATGTAGGTCGCTCATGAAATGCTCTGTTCCTTTTGGCAGGGACAAGATGGCTTGGAGGTTAATCAACTCGGTAACAACGCTTTGTGCGTTAGGGAATTTCTCGCCTAATAGGCGTAGGTATCGTTCTGTCATACGCAAAATTTTTATGGTTGTACATATTTAAGGTTAAAAATCACTGTGCAAAAGTAGTGAAAATTATTGGAAAAAACAAGGTTTTGGGGAGCAGGGGGCTTTAAAAATGGTGGAGAATCTGCTGCGAAGGTGGTGGGTTGGATGTTGAGGGGAAAGCAGAGCAAAAACTCCCAAACAAAATAATTCTTTTTTTTCGCATTCTTTCTGTATCTTTGCACGGTAGTTAAAATTACAATGATATGGCAATCTACACGATTACATTAAACGATAATTCTAAAAATAATAAAGCCTTATTGACCTATTTGCAACAATTAGGTGTCAGAATTCAAAAAATAGGTCAAAAACGTACAACGGGCTTGCAAAAGTCATTAAAAGACGTTGAAGCGGGTCGAGTGTATGAAGCAAAGGACATGGACGACCTCATCACACAATTAAATGCATGAAGTATCGCATTTTGTATACAGGGCAATTCAAACGCTCGTATAAACGTTGCCAAAAGCGGGGACTTCCTATGGATAAATTGGAAAAAGTTTTAACTATTCTTGCTCAAAATGGCTCTTTACCGAGT
>JBGUYG010000097.1:0-8316 GCA_045118535.1 Paludibacteraceae bacterium | reverse complement strand
AAGAATATCAACCTCCCTTTATTCTTCACACAAAAACGAGCGGAAAACGGGGCTCAAACCCGCGACCCCCAGCTTGGAAGGCTAGTGCTCTATCAACTGAGCTATTTCCGCAAAATACGGTTTGTGGGTGCGGATGGATTCGAACCACCGAAGTCATCGACAGCAGATTTACAGTCTGCCCCATTTGGCCACTCTGGAACACACCCCCATTAAAATTTATAAAGCCACAAATAACACTTTTCAAGCCTATTGTCGGATTAAATATCCGTTTGCCTGCGGCAATCAAACTTGCCAAAACCTCATCGCTCGTCATCTAAAAGCAAGCTTTCGCTGCCATTCGATGAGTTTGAGCCTCTTGTCGGATTCGAACCAACGACCCCGAGATTACAAATCACGTGCTCTGGCCAACTGAGCTAAAGAGGCAACTATCTTTTTACTTTGCGTGGTTTTTGACCACCATTTTCAGAGCGTTGTAAAGAATCAAATTCTACCTCCGAACAATCCAAACGATAATTAGATATTTTTTCTATATCCTCACGTATCCTCTCTATGCTCGCTTCTTGGTCTTTATTCCAAATCAAGTTCTTCTGACGCATGCAACTTGCAATATAACATAACGATAATCGTTTCGTCTCTTCATCTTCAATGGTCGTTATGTAATCTACCATGTTTTGTATAATACGACCATAATTGCGCATCCGAATTGTTTCCGAACTTTTTTTGACTTGATCCATCAATAACTCTTTTTTAGTGACCCATGCAGGATTCAAACCTGCAACCTCCTGATCCGTAGTCAGACGCTCTAATTCAATTGAGCTAATGAGCCATAAAAGACTGTGGTCATGCTATTGGGCAAACCACGAAAGTCTTGCAAAGGTACGATATTTTTTTTAATACAAAATAAAAAATGTATTTTTTCTTATTTTTTTTGCAAATACTTCGGATATTCTGCCTTAAATAGAGCCAATGCTTCCTTTATAGTTCCCAAAAATTCTCCTCCCGAAGCATTCAAGTGTCCTCCCCCACCAAAGACTTTTTTTGCAAACTCATTCACAGGTCGATTACCTTGCGAACGGAACGAAAGACGTACAATGGGTTGATTTTCAGCATTATAATCTGCCCGCATAAGCACAGAATAGTACACTTTTTCTATCTGCAAGGGATAATTGACCAAGCCTTCCAAGTCCCCACTTTGGAAGTTAAATCGTGCCAATTCCTCATGTGTCAAATAAATCAATGACAAATGGTAGGTCTTGTTAATTTGCATTTTTTTGTGCAAACAATAGCCAAAGAGTCGCATTCGTGAGATGGAAAACGTGTTGAAAATACGGTCGTATATCACATCTTTTTCGATTTGGCAATTCAGGAGCATACCAACCATCTCAAACAACTCGGGACTGTTGGAATTATACGAAAAGGCTCCCGTGTCGGTCAAAATACCCGCATAAATGGAGATTGCCATCTCTTTGGTGAGCCAAAATGGCGTGTTGAGGATTTGGGTTTGGATTTGGTAAATGAAGCGAAAAACCACTTCACAAGCGGACGAAGCGTCAGGATACGAGAACTCAACATCGGTAAACGCTTCGGGTTTGAGGTGATGGTCAAGCATTATTTTTGGGCAAGGATTTGCCAACAAACTCGCATCCAAAGGGGCTCCAATACGACTGGGTTGATTAAAATCCGAACAAATAATACAATCGGCTTGCTCTATCGTTTGGATTGCCAACTCGTTATTGGCATCGTAAAAGATAGCATTTTCTAACGAAGGGAACCAACTCAAATACGGTGGCAACTCGTTCAAGATGACGATTTTGGTTGTTGCACCAGCAGGTTGTATTGTTTTGACAAATTGACACAACGCTGTGGTTGAGCCCACCGCATCGCCGTCCGAAGACTTGTGGGTCAAAATAACCAAACGAGAAGACTTCTGGATAAAACCATAAGCCTTCTCTAATTCAGCCAACGGAAGCAGATGACGAATCATCGTTTAGCCTCCGAAGTTATCGAAACGAATCATATCGTCCTCAACACCCAACGAATGCAACAAATCCAACACGGTTTGTGCCATCATAGGAGGACCGCATAAGTAGTACTCTATTTCTTCGGGTTCTTCGTGCTGTTTCAGATAGGTGTCACCCAACACGTTAGCGATGAAGCCAGCCGTATATTTAACGCCTAAGCCGTCTGCTTTGGGGTCTTGCCTATCCAGTGCCAAATGGAAGTGGAAATTCGGATATTCCTTCTCCAATTCGAGGAAATCTTCCATAAAGAACACCTCATCAATTGCACGAGCACCGTAGAAGTAGTGCATTTCTCTATCCTTCGTGTGCAAGGTCTTGAGCATGTGCATAATCTGAGCACGCAACGGAGCCATACCAGCACCACCACCGACCCAAATCATCTCGCGTTTGGAGTCAAAAACAGGGTGGAAGTCGCCGTAAGGACCTGACATCATAACCTTGTCGCCTGGTTTGAGCGAGAAGATATAACTTGATGCGATACCTGGGTTCACATCCATAAAGCCCACTTGTGGTTTCGGCTTAAAGGGTGGAGTTGCGATACGAACCGTCAAGGTAATAATATCACCTTCGTCTGGGTAGTTTGCCATAGAATATGCACGGACAGTTGGCTCGGTATTGACACAATGCAAGTCATACATACCAAACTTCTCCCACGTTGGGTTGTACAAATCGCCAATCAAACTGCGGTCATAATCTTTGTAGTACAAATCAAACGCTGGGATACGAATCTGTGCATACGAACCTGGAATGAAGTGCATGTGCTCGCCCGGAGGTAATTGCACCTTGAACTCTTTGATAAACGAAGCCACATTGCGGTTGCCAATAACCGTACATTCCCATTCTTTTACCCCCAAAACAGATTCGTCTATTTTGAGTTCCATGTCGCCTTTAACTTTCACTTGGCAGCCCAAACGCCAGTGGTCGTTTTGTTGTTTGCGATTGAAATGCACCGTTTCGGTAGGCAAAATCTCGCCACCACCCGACAACACTTGGCACTTGCATTGTCCGCAAGAACCCTTTCCACCGCACGCAGAAGGCAAATGAACACCTGCTTCACCCATCGATGAAAGCAACGTGCCACCTGCGGGAACACTATATTGTTTGTCGCCATTAACAACGATGTTAACATCGCCCGAAGCAACTAAATAACGCTTTGCAACTAATAGCACTATTACAAGGAAGAGGATTACAACCAAGAATAAAACTACTGCACTTATTATTGCTGATATATTCATCTTTCTATTCTTTTTAGATATTCAAACCACTAAAACACATAAACGCTAATGCCATCAGGCCTACTTCGATGAACGTGATACCAAGTCCTTGCAAAGGTTTTGGCACGTCGTTGTATTCCATCTTTTCGCGTATAGCCGCTAAACAACAAATGGCTATCAACCAACCTATTCCCGAACCCAAAGCGTAGATAACCGAATCTCCAAACGAGGTAATTGCTTTTACGTTTTCAGGTTCCAGCAAAATACGTTGTTGCATAAACAATGAGCCACCCATAATTGCACAGTTTACCGCAATCAAAGGCAAGAAAATACCGAGACTTGCATAGAGCGAAGGACTGTATTTTTCCACAATCATCTCCACCAATTGCACAATAGCAGCAATCACCGCAATGAATAGGATAAAGCTCAAATAGTTCAACTCCATAGGTGAAAGGATGTACTTTTGGAGCAAATAATTGATAGGTAAGGTGATGAGCAACACAAACGTTACTGCAGCCCCTAAGCCTAAACTCGTCTTAACATTCTTACTTACAGCCAAGAATGAACACATGCCTAAGAAGAAGGCAAATACCATATTATCCGCAAAAATGCTACGAATAAATAAACTAAAAGCGTGTTCCATAATTATTTACTCTCTTTATTGATACTACGGTGAAACCAAATAACACATGCCACCAAAATCAACGCCATGGCTGGCATCACCATTAAACCACAATTCTCGTAAAAACCACCATTTGCAACATACCAACTTTCAGGTATAATACGAATACCGAAAAGGGTGCCGCTACCAAACAATTCGCGAACGAAAGCCACAACCACAAGGATAATCGAATAGCCCAGACCGTTGCCTAAACCGTCCAAGAAACTATCCCACACTTTGTTCGTCATAGCAAACGCCTCCAAACGTCCCATCAAAATACAGTTCGTAATAATCAAACCGATATACACGGAGAGTTGCATCGCCACGTCATACGCAAACGCCTTGAGGATTTCACTCACGAGCGTAACCAAAGCCGCAACAACCACCAACTGCACAATGATACGAATACGCATTGGGATCGTATTACGAATGAGCGAAACAATCACATTGGCTAATGCTACGATGATTGTAACCGAAATACTCATCACCAACGCTGGCTTCAACTGCACTGTTACAGCCAAAGCAGAACAGATACCCAACACTTGAACTACGATTGGGTTATTTGTATTGAGTGGACCTAATAAGGTCTCTTTTGTCTTTTGAGAAAGTGCCATAATCTTACTTTGTTTCGTTGTTTTCTCTTTCTATTAATTTTATCACTTGTGCCTCTTCATACGTTGCCTCATCTACCTCTTGCAAGAACTCAGTGTATTCTGTGAGCGAGGAGAGCAACATATCATTTACACCCGTAGAAGTGATGGTCGCACCAGCCAAAGCGTCCACTTGCTCTTGACCATTCGGAGCAAGATTACCTGTTTTAAGGACAGCAACCGACAAGATGTCATTGTTGGCATTTTTGATTTTTTTGCCCTTAAACTGTTCGCGGAACTTAGCCGTTACTATATCACCACCGAGACCCGGCGTTTCAGACTCATGTCCGAAGTTGATACCAAAAATGGTGTTTTTGTCATCATTTAAGGCAATATAACCCCAGATGGCACCCCACAAACCGCGACCACGCAAACGGAGAACATATTTCTTGGCTCCATCAACCGTAGCAACGAACAAAGGCAAACCATTCTCGGTACTATCTTCTTGAACATATTGTTTGTACAAGTCGCCAGCATTCTCTGCCGTATATTCGATATTCAACGAAGTTAGAATCTGTTTTTGAACATCTAATTTCTTGTTGAATTCTTGTCGTTCCGAAAGAACTTGATTCACAACTGCCAACAAAACCGCCACAATTACGACGATTATAGTAGCATAAATAATAGTATAAACGTTACTATTTGTATCTAATTTTTTCATAATGCTACCTCCTTCTTTTGAGAACGTTTCATACGTTTGTTGATATTTGATTGCACAACGCACCAGTCAATCAGTGGAGCACAAGTATTCATAAGCAAAATGGCCAACATCATTCCTTCGGGATAGCCTGGGTTGAGGACACGCACCACGATAGCAACTACACCGATGAGGAAGCCGTAAATCCATTTGCCAGTCTCTGTGCGAGCCGACGTAACGGGGTCGGTAGCCATAAACACAGCACCGAAAGCAAAGCCACCCAACACCAAGTGCATATACCAAGGCAAGTGAGCAATCGCCGTATCAGGTCCGAAAGCATTAAACAACCAAGCCGTGATAGCACCACCTGCAAAAACCGAAAGCATCGTCTTCCACGAAGCCACGCCACTCGTCAAAAGCAAGCAAGCACCCAACAAGATAGCCCAGCAGCAAGTCTCACCAACCGAACCTGGGATAAGACCATTGAAAGCCGTCCAGAAGTCAACAGGTATCAACGATGCGTCTGAAGTAGTTGCTAACTGACCCAACGGAGTAGCCCCCGAGAAGCCATCAACCAACGTTTTGCCTTCGTCCCAGCCCCATGTGCCACTCGTGCGAACAAACACCGAGTCGCCAGACATGTGTGTAGGGTAAGCGAAGAACAAGAACACACGAGCTATCAAAGCCACATTCCAGATGTTGTAACCCGTTCCACCGAACACCTCTTTGGCAAAAATAACCGCAAAAGCCACTGCCAAAGCAACCATCCACAATGGTGTGTCAATCGGTACAATCAGTGGGATAATAAAACCCGTTACCAAAAAACCTTCTTGGATTTCTTCTTTTTTCCATTGTGCCACCGTAAACTCGATTCCCAAACCTACGATGTAACTCACAAGGATGTAAGGCAACACAGCCAAGAAACCAAATCCGAAAGCCTTCCAAAACAAATCGCAAGTAACCGCTCCACGAACCAACTCGCCCGTTGCCAAGAAATGCTGATAACCAACATTGTACATACCGAACAACAGAGCGGGAACCAACGCCATAACGACCGTAATCATCGTGCGTTTGGAGTCCTTGCCATCATGTATCTGTGCTCCTACTTTACCCGCAGGCGTAGAAGGAGTAAACAGAAAAGTATCAAACCCGTCGAACAAAGAATGGAAAGCGTGCAACTTACCTCCTTCGGCAAACAACGGACGTAACTCTTCTACTTTTTTATATAAACGCTTAAACATAGTGTTTTTTAATTATTCTATTTCACTTTTCATATAATCCAACGCTTTACGAACGATTGCCTGCAAAGGTAATTTTGAAGTACAAACATATTCGCACAAAGCAAAATCTTCGGGTGCAACCTCATAAGCACCTAATTGCTCCATCCTATCGATATTATTGGCTATCATAGCACGAACAAGTTGCTCGGGATAAATATCCATCGGGAACACCTTATCGTATTCGCCACTCATAATCAAAGCACGCAAGCCACCTTTCAGACGACCGTCCCACTTGTACTCTTTCTTGCCAAATAACGAGCGAGTCATGCAGTTATCCAAGAACGTTGCTGGGTCTGTCCTGTCCGAATGGAACTCTGAGAAACGAGGCAAAAGCCAACCCATAAACTCGTGCGTTTCAGCACCCGAATCAATAACCGTATATTGGTTGTCGTAAATCGAAATGGCATCATCCAAACTCACTTGATGACCCGACAAAGCATTGCCTGCGATATATGTGCAAGGAACTTCGGAGTAAACATTGCCTTGAAGCAATTCTTTTACCGAAATACCCGGCAACACATTATAATATTGTGCTTCACGTACCATCGGTCCCGTCAAAGCAACTATTTTATGCATATCTACTTTGCCTTCGGTAAGCAAACGACCAATCAGCACAGCGTCTTGCACGTTGATTGTCCAAACCGTTTCGCCTTTGTTGACAGGTGAAACATGGTTGATTTGCACACTCACATTTCCTGCAGGATGCACGCCTTTAACCTCGTACAAAGTACAATCTTTGAGGTTTTTAAACATAGACGAGCTGTCGGCTTTCTTATCCAAACCAACATAAACGGGTGCTATCGTTTTCAAAGCACTAATCGCACATTGAAGTTGATTGCTTTGTCCGTTAAGCACAAAATTGTAATCGGGAGCCAACGGAGCCGTATCAAAAGACGAAATAAAAATCGCCTTAGGCTCTTTGTTGGGCAAAGCAATACAGTCGTAAGGACGTTGCTTAATCAAGCACCAAAGACCCGATTTCAACAGCAAAGAACGCAAATCCTCCTTCACGTCAAAAGACTCGTAGCGAATCGTCTCTTCGCTTTCGATGTCTATTGACAACACTTTACGCCGTTCTCCACGCACAATCGCAACCACTTTACCGCTCACAGGAGAGGTAAAATTCATTTGCTCAAATTTCTTGTCGTGAAAAACAACGCCACCAGCCAGCACTGTATCCCCCTCTTTGACGTTCAATTTGGGGGTAATACCTTCAAAATGGCTGGGAACAATGTGAAATACTTTTGGACGACGGACGCTACCAATCGTGCGAACCGCCTCTCCATCCAAAGGTATATCCAAACCACGTTTTAACTCTATTTGTTGCATATATCTTGAAATTATTTAACACTTAACATGCTCGGCGAAGTTACGATTTTTTTTATAAAAAGAAAAGGAAAACTTAAAAAGTACCAAAAATCTACAAAAACGTTACGGGAGCTGATATAAATTAGGTTAAAGTGAGCTTCTTTTCACTAATTCCTTTGCCACCTTACCAGACAGATGCTCAATGTCCATTCGAAGCATCAAGAGACGATGACCACTTTGGTCTATTTTATGTTGTGTGGCAGCAGGTTGCCCAGGATTATAGTGCTCGCCCAACATACGTAATGCCGCTATCTTTTCGCCTTCATCTTCAATGATTCGGATGCGACCAAAGGCAATCACTGAGCGGTAATAAGTCGTGTATTCAGACGGTTGAACGTCATCGGCAGCAATGATTGTAAACGAACATTTCTCTTCCGCACGAATAGCGTCTATCTTATGCCCTTCCAGTGCTGAATGGAAAAACAACACGCCCTCGTGATACACAAAACTAATCGGCACACCATACGGATAACCGTTATCACCAA
>JBGUYG010000096.1:0-14309 GCA_045118535.1 Paludibacteraceae bacterium | reverse complement strand
GATTTATTCATCTCCATCACCCCATCTTGCTGCAAACGTGCGATGGTTTGCTGTTTTTCGCGTGCCAAGTCGCCCAAGGTATAGCTCGGGTCAATGTTTACCACATTAAAACTCAACCCATACACGGCATGAAAAGCGACCGTAACCTCCAACCGCACCTTGAGTCCAACCTGCAACGTCTGCCCCGTTTGGCTTGCAAAAAAAGCACTCAAAAAAGCGTACTCACTCTCCCAGCAAGTCGCACGCACCTTGGCTGCAAACATGCCTTTGCTCGACTTCTCCACCAACTCCATATAGCAGTGTCCACGCTCCGAAAGAGACGCAATCTCAGCCTCTACCCAGTACGTTTGTTCCAAGTTTTCCTCTAAAACATCCGTAATAACGTTGCACAATTCGTGTAAAGAGTACGTTTTTTTCATTTTCAAAGTTCGCAAGTTGCTTTATTTTCACAATGTTTGCCATCACAACCTTGGCAGGGACACATATGGTCTTCGGTTTCAAATTCCAACGTGCAGTGCGAGATATTATGTTCCGCAAGTAAATGCTTTAATTCGGATTTTATCGTTTCCATCTGTTCCAAATCTTTGATTACGACGTGAGCCGTGATGGCATTTTCGGTGGTTGAAATCGCCCAAATATGCAGGTGATGCACGTTACGAATACCGTCAACAGTCATCATCAGTTTCTTTATCTCCTCCAAATCAATACCCTCAGGAATACCGTCCAACGACAACCGCAAACTATCTTTGAGCATCCCCCACGTAGAAAACAGTATCGCCACCGCTACCGCAATACTCATCAGAGGGTCAACAAGCATCCAACCTGTAAAATGAATGATTACACCCGACACAACCACCCCGACCGACACAAGCGTATCCGCCACCATGTGCAAGAACGCCCCACGCACATTCAGGTCTTTTTTCTGCCCGTGCATCAACAAAAACGCCGTCAGCCCGTTAATCACAATCCCCACGCCTGCCGTCCAACCTATCGCCAAACCATCAACGGGCGTGGGAGAAGCGAACTTATGGATACTTTCGGCAACGATTGCCCCCACAGCAACCAGCAGAATAACCGCATTGAGCAACGAGATAAGTATTGTGGATTTTTTATAGCCGTAGGTGTAGTGGTCGTTGGCGTAGATTTGTGCCAGCCGAAAGCCCAGCAACACGAGCAACAAACTGAGTACATCGCTCAGGTTATGCCCCGCGTCCGAGAGCAACGAAAGCGAACCGTACGTTAGCCCAACCAACACCTCCACAACCACAAACGAGAGGTTCAGTACCACCGAAAACACCAACACTTTTTTCGTGGACGTGTCGGCACAAGGCGTATGATGATGGTGATGATGTTCCGTCATTTTTTATTTCATTTTGTCGTTAGTTACTATCAAATCTTTGAGCATCACGTTTGGATGATGATACTGAAAATCCTTTTGAGTCGGCTTATGAGATAGTTCTACGGCTTGTTGTGGACAAAAATGGACGCACGCTAAACAAAACTCGCAATGTTGCCCGTGTTGAGCGATTTTCTTGCCTGCTTCGTCCGTTACCAATGCGATATTTTGCACAGCACACACCTTCGCACATATCCCGCAACCGATACATTTTTGGGCATTTACGGCAGGTTGCAATGCGTTGAAAACCGTCTTATCAAACAATTTCATCAACGAAGCCAACGGGTCTCGCCAACGATAATGATGAGCATTTTTTTCGCTCGCAATGTCCTTTTTTATTTGCTCCAAACGGGCTGCAAACCGCTGAAATTTCCATTGTTGGTCGTTCGGATTACGCCCAAAAGCCAACGCACTATTATCTGGCACACGAATTTTATGGCAATAATTCAGTTGGATGCCTTTTTTGTTCAACACCTGCTCCACCGACCAAATAGCGTTTCCTGCCTGCAACCCAGACGCAATAACGATGAAGTAATACGCCTGCTGCGGTAGGTTTAATTGCTCAATCCAATGCGGCACAACCTTCGGCACATCGCCATTGTAGCAAGGGTAAACAAACCCGATTCGTTTTTCTTGTAATAGATTGATATTCAACGCATTATACAACGGCTGAACACTCTCGCCCGTATGCTCTGCGATGGCTCGTGCAACTGCCAAATTATTCCCTGTACCCGAAAAATAAAGTATCATGGCTGTTAGGATTAACGTTTTTTTTCTATAAATTTTAACACACAAAGATACTTTTTTACCACAAATAATGAAATTTTTTGTTATCTCTTGCAGAAATCAAAAATAAAACTTGCTTACATCAACATATTTTTTGTATTTTCGTAACGTTAATTTAAATTCTGATAAAAAAACATGTCAAAATTAAATGTAGATCAAAAGAATATTAGTTCTTTATTTGCTGACAAAAAAGCTGATTTTTTAATTCCTGATTACCAACGTCCATACGCTTGGGAGGAAGATAAATGCAAAACACTGTGGGATGATATTTTTACATTTGCATTTCCAGATAACGATTGCGACAAGTTCGATGAAAACGAAGAATATTATTTGGGACCAATCGTTACATTCAAAAATGAAAATGGTAAAATGGAAATTATTGATGGTCAGCAACGATTGACTACGCTAATGCTTCTTTTGCGTGCATTTTATGATGGATTCGCTAATGCCAACGATAAAAAATCGGTTTCAACTCGTCAAAGAATTGAAAAATGTATTTGGAAAACTGATGAGTTTGATGAACCAGATTTGAATACTCTTAAAATAGATTCAGAAGTTGCTACAGATGAGGACAAAGAAGAATTTTTATCCATTCTAAAAACGGGGCAATGTAGTAAGGAGCAAAAAAGTCGCTATGCAAAAAACTTCAGATTTTTCAAAGAAGAAATAGAAAAACTCTTGCATGATTTTCCAACCTTTTATGCTTTAATGCCAAATAGGATATTAAATAACTGTATTTTGCTCCCAATAGAAGCGGAATCGCAAAATACCGCTTTGAGAATTTTTTCTACCTTGAATGACAGAGGTTTACCTTTGTCGGATGCTGACATTTTCAAAGCTCAGTTTTATAAGTTTTATTCCGAGCAAAATAAGAAAAATGAATTCATAAATCGTTGGAAAGAATTAGAGGAAAAAGCCAACAAGATTTTCCATCCGACACAAGGGACACCGATGGACGAACTATTTACTCGATACATGTATTATGAAAGAGCTTTATTGAACATAAAATCTTCCACAACAGAGGCTTTACGAAAATTTTATGAGAAAGATTCGTATGCGTTATTGCATAAAGACGAGACCTTGTCAAATCTTGAATTGTTAGCTGATTTTTGGAATGATGTTGCCAACCAAGAAAAAGAACGTTTTTCCGATAGAATCTTACGCAGATTATTTGTTCTCAATTATGCACCCAATGGTATGTGGAACTATTTTGTTTCGGTATATTTTATGAAAAATAAAGATTCTGAAAACAAATTAGATGATGAAAAATTTTATCAATTTTTACAAAAGACAATTGCATTTGTTTGGGCATATGCAATAACCAACCCTGGCGTAAATGCATTGCGTACACCGATTTATTCTGAAATGATAAATATCGTTGAAGGCAATGAGGTTAATTTCTCGGAATTTAAATTCGAATCTGAAAAGGTAAAAGCAATATTCAACAACTATGTTTTCTCAAATATTCGAACCATTACAAAATCTATGCTCGCATGGTGGGCTTTTAATAATGAAAATCAGCATTTAATGCCGTTGGAGACAATTCTTGAAATAGAACATATTTATGCAAAAAAGAGGCATGAAGTTGAAAATACTCTTTCAAGCATTAAGAATTTAGAAGTTTTAGGAAACAAATCTTTGTTAGAAAAACGAATAAATATACGGGCTTCTGATTATCGTTTTTCTGACAAAATCAAATACTACAAAGGGTTTATCAATGCAAAAGGACAAAGTAAAGAAGGTACTAACATCTATGAATTAAAGTCGGTATTATCGCAAAAAACGGATTTTTCGGAAAATGACATTATAACAAGAAACGAAGTTATTATCAATTCATTTATTGATTATTTACAACAAAACAAGTTAACAAAATAGAAAAATAGAGCTGCAATTATTACTTTTTCCTCATCAACTCCACAATCTTTGTAACGATGGCTTGCTATAAATCCGCACATAATGGGAAGTTCAATTACGGGCGTAAATTCTTATGCAAAAGTTAGTTATCAAGGATGTGGTAGCGTATGCCGATAAAAAGATAAGCAAAACGAAAGAAATTATAAACAATTAAAGCCCTTATGAATACCAACGAAATACAGTTTTTACTTTACAGTATGCCTGACCAAGAAGGCACGGTTCAAGTCGTCATAAAAGATGAAACCATTTGGTGTACCCAAAAAGCCATGGCACAACTATTTGATTGCACAACCGACAATATCGGATTGCACCTAAAAAACATATTTTTGTCTGCTGAACTAACCAAAGATTCAGTTACCGAGAAAATCTCGGCAACTGCCACGGATGGCAAAAACTATCACTTCCTATTTTGATGCCATCGTCTCCACAATCTTCCGATACAACTCGGGAAAGCGTTGCTCCAAAGCCACAGGATGATTGTTTTCCAAGAAACAATGCACGCTCGTAGCCACACAAACCACCTGTTCACGCACCTTCATCGTATAACCGAACGTAATCTTGAACGTACTGAGATGCTCCACATGCAATTCGATGCTTATCACGTCCTTGAACGTAGTCGGGTGCTTGTACTGGCAACTGACCGCCACCACCGGCGACACCACCCCTTCGGCTTCCATGCGGTCAAAACCAAAGCCCAGCTGGTCCAACCAATCCACGCGTGCCTCCTCCATAAAACGCACATAATTCGAATGGTGCACCACGCCCATTTTATCGCATTCGTAGTAGGTTACGATATGTTGATATGCTTTCATAATCCTTTAAATTTTAGTTTGTTATAAAGAAAAAAGCCACTTCACAGCGACTTTCCCCTATTTAAAAATTTATTAATATGAAAAAATTTAAGTTTTTGCGGTGCGGACGAGACTCGAACTCGCGACCTACGGCGTGACAGGCCGGTATTCTAACCAACTGAACTACCGCACCAAGTGCTTTTTGCCAATACGCATTGTTGTTCTGCGTTTTTGACGGCACGAAGATATATCAATTTTTCAAAACAACAAAAAAAAGTATGCAATCATGCAAGATTTTTCCAAGCAATCCACTTTAGCCATACAAATTTTTCATTCCAGCCGCTTGCATATCCATATTAAAAGCCTTTGAAAGGATATTATTTTGCCGTATGGAAGCGGGCGTATCCAAATAAAACTCGCCAAAAGTCGTCAGCAAAAGTATCCGATGGGCATAATGCAGTGCCAAATCCAGTTCGTGCGTGGAAATAAGGACTATTTTTTGTTGCTCTTGGGCTATCTGTTGCAAGATTTGAAAAATTTTTATCCGATTGGGTAAATCCAAATGGGCAGTGGGTTCATCCAGCAAAATGATAGGCGTTTGCTGCACCAACGTTTTGGCAATCAGCACCTGCTGTTTTTCGCCGTCCGAAAGGGCATTAAACAGTTTATCGGCATACGAGATATTCATTCGTTGGATAATCGTGGCAATAATTTCCTTATCTTTTGCCGTCAGCGTACCCATAAAAGAGGTGTAAGGATAGCGTCCCATCGCGATGATGTCGTATGCAGTGGCGTGTTGCACGGCGATTTTTTCGGTCAAAACCAACGAAATATACTTCGCTTTTTGTTTTACGTCCATCTGCAAAATATCCTCCTCGGCGTAGTTTATCCCCCCTTCCAAAGCCGGAATTAAACCCGCAATGGATTTGAACAAAGTCGACTTGCCGCAACCGTTCACCCCGAGCAAAGCCACCAACTCGCCCGAATGCAAACTAAAAGATAAAGACCGCTGCACACAACGGTCTTTATATCCAACACTCAGTTGATTTACGGTCAAATCAGGCATAAGTTACTCTTGGTTGAGCGTAACGCGTTTGAAATCCGTGATAGCCACGTTTTTGCTCTTCAGAATATCTTTTACCACTTCTTTTTTGTCCGACATCACATAGATTTGCTCCACGAGGGTTGATTCTTTCAAGAATTTAGCCAAACGACCTTGTGCAATTTTCTCGATTTTGTTGTTATCGAGGCTTTGTTGCACTTGTTGTGGCACTTCTTGACGAATTTGGCGTGCTTTTTCAGCTTGCTCCTCGGTGAGCCAACCTTTCGCTATATTCGAGGTGATATGGTCGTCAGAGTCCGCATGAGCTGGGTTGATGTCTGCTTGTTTGAGTGCTATTTCAACGGCTTTATTGATTTCATCTTGTTGCGTTTTTTCAATAATCACTTGCAACTCTTTGTCAATCACTTCTTTGGCGATATGGTCTGCATCCAATGCGATAGGTGCCATTGCAGCCACTTGCATAGCGATTCCGTGTACGGTTTCTTGGTCAGCATTGGCATCGGAAGCCGCAACCAACGACGACAACTTATTTCCTAAGTGGTTATAAGCGTCTACTTTTGCGGCTTTCAAGAACGTGTAATCGCTCAATTCCATTTTTTCGCCCGTAACACCCGAACGCTCTGTTACCAAGTCGGCAACGGTCAAATTATCCACCTGAAGGTTCTTCAAAGCCTCCAAATCAGCGGGTTGGTTTGCCATAGCCACGTCAAGGATTTTCTTTACCAAACCCACAAAGTCGGCATTTTTAGCCACAAAGTCGGTTTCGCAACTCACAGCCACGATAGCTCCAAAGCCATTTTCTGCCTTTGCCAACACGCAACCCTCTGTAGCTTCACGCTCAGAACGTTTTGCCGCGATGGCTTGACCGCGTTTGCGTAATAAATCCTTGGCTACTTCAAAATCGCCATTGGCTTCTTCGAGTGCTTTCTTAACGTCCATCATTCCCGCACCCGTAACATCACGTAATTTTTTAATATCTGCTAATGAAACTGCCATAATTATTCTTCGTTTTCAGTTGGTTCTTCTACATTTTCTACTTTTTCAGCTTCTGCCTCTGCTTTTTCGCCTTCATTGGCTTTCTTAATGCGTTTGCGGCGTGGCGTTTTTTCACCCTCACCCTCGCTTTGTTGTGCCGATGCTTCTTCGTCCGCTTTTTGAGCTTTACGCTCGTCCAAACCTTCTTGCACAGCACTTGCAATGACGCTCAAAATCAACTCAATTGATTTGCTGGCATCATCGTTAGCGGGAATAACATAGTCAATGTTCAACGGATTGGAGTTCGTATCCACCATTGCAAACACAGGAATACCCAGACGGTTAGCTTCTGCCACAGCGATACGCTCTTTCATCACGTCCACCACGAACAACGCCGAAGGAAGACGCATCAAGTCCGAAATAGAACCCAAGTTCTTCTCCAATTTCTCGCGTTGGCGTTTGATTTGGAGGCGTTCGCGTTTGGAAACGTTATCAAAAGTACCATCTTTGGTCATGCGGTCAATCGTACCCATTTTTTTGATGGCTTTACGAATGGTCGGGAAATTGGTAAGCATACCCCCAGCCCAACGCTCTGTGATGTAAGGCATTCCTAATTCTTTTGCCTTTTCAGCGATGATTTCTTTGGCTTGCTTTTTTGTTCCTACGAAGAGGATTTTTCTACCCGAACGTGCTATGTTTTTAATAGCTTCAGCCGCTTCGTCCAATTTCAGAGCGGTTTTGTTCAAATCAATGATATGGATTCCGTTACGCTCAATGAAAATGTAAGGAGCCATTGCGGGATTCCATTTACGCTTGAGGTGTCCAAAATGACAGCCTGCTTCAAGCAATTGGTCAAAATTTGTTCTCATTTTTTATTTATTTTAATTTGTTTTGCTTTTGGTCGTTGCGTTAATGAGAGATTTGTTCATTTTCTCCCACAGAAACATTATCTTTTGCACAACCAAAAGAATTGCGGAGTAGTCCTTGCAGAATCTCCGCAATTTACAGTTAGTATTAACGTTTGGAGAATTGGAAACGTTTTCTTGCTTTTGGGCGACCCGGTTTTTTACGCTCCACGATACGTGCATCGCGTGTTGTAAATCCTTCGGCTTTCAAAGCTGGTTTATCTTCTGGATTGATTTTAATCAAGGCACGTGCAATCGCCAATCGCAATGCTTCGGCTTGACCTTTGAATCCGCCTCCAACTAAATTCACTTTTATGTCGTATTTTTCAAGTACATCCAACTTAACAAGCGGTTGTTTTACCACGTATTGAAGCATGGCGGTAGGAAAATACTGCGTTAATTCGCGTCCATTGACGGTTATATTACCTTGCCCACTCTTAACATAGATTCGTGCAATAGCCGATTTACGACGACCTAAGGCATTAATTACTTCCATACTTTATTATTTTAATGTGTTAATATCAATAGTTTTAGGTTTCTGAGCCTGATGATTATGCTCAGCTCCGTCGTAAACATACAAGTTGTTGAGAATACTTGCACCTAACCGATTCTTGGGTAACATTCCCCGCACGACACGACGAATCAAATGGTCGGAACCTTTTTTCATTAAATCAGCAGGGGTAAAGAATCTCTGACCTCCAGGGTAACCTGTGTAGCGAACATAAACGCGGTTGGTCCATTTGTTACCTGTTAATTTCACCTTACTTGCATTGATGATAATGACTTTATCACCGCAAGCGACATGGGGCGTGTAAGTAGGTTTATACTTACCACGAAGGAGTTTAGCCACCTTCGTACACATACGACCTAAAATTTGGTCGCTCGCATCTACTACCAGCCATTCTTGCTGTTGTACAGCCGCTTCTTTGCTGAGAGAGAGCGTCTTCAAACTTAATGTATTCATAATAATCTTTTTTACTTTCTCAATGTACACCGACGAACATCTCAATCGCCCAGTGGAGCATCTTTTTCTAAGAAAGTATTAATATCTATTTTTTATCGGCACGAAGATACAAAAAAATAATAAATACCAAATATTTTTTTCATCGGGTGCAAAATCGGTTTTAAAAGCAAAAAATGAGTAATGGGTAGTTTATTCCAATTGTCCTGTAACCCGCAGATATTCCGTGTGGTAAATGAGCTGCTGGGTTCGTGCCTCTATATAGTCGCTTTCGGCTTGGTGCCATTGGTTTTGTGCATCCAACAAATCGGACAAACTAATCATCTTCACAGCATATTTTTCCCGCATAATTCGCAAGTTTTCGGTAGCCATTTCAAGGGCGATCTGAGCGGACGAAACGAGTTTTTTGCTATCTTCTACATTGCAACGGGCTTGTTGGACTTCCAACTGCATCAATTCCTTGTTTTTTTGCACCTCCAACTGCGTATTTTCTGCCTCCAACTTGGCTTTTTTGACTTTGAAAGCCCCTTCCGACCACTTGGTAAGTGGCACCGAAAGCGACAGCATCACCATCGGGAGTTTGTCGTCCATGCTGCTGGTGGTTTGTTGTGGAAAAGTCAATGGCAGTTGCATCCCTAATTGCTCGGAAGCGGTGCCAAGTTGCTGCAAAGTCTGTCCGTACTGGTTCATGTCGGGGTCGATGTTGGCTTTGAGTTTCATATTGCCATACCACGTATAACCTGCCATCAAGCCAATCGTTGGCAAATAATCTCCCACAGTCATTTTCACTTGCAGTTGTTGGGCACGCAGTTGATAGTCCAGCAGTCGCATTTCGGGACGGTTGGATAGGTCAACTTGCTGTTTGTAGTCGTCGTTGTAGGGTGGCATTTGACTTTCGGGCATGATAAAAGCCGTATCCTCCAAAAGCCCTATCTGTTGGCAGAGCGAGAGTCGGCACATCTGCACGCCATTTTTGGTGCGGTTATGCTGGTATTCAATGTTACTACGCGACACTCGCACCCGCATCAAATCATACTCGGTCGTCATCCCCACCTCCACACTCGCGGTGAGTTGTTCGATGAGCGTATCCAACTGGTTGGCGTACTCTTGGAGTAATTGTTCCTTGTTCAGCGTGGCAACAAACGTCCAATAGGTGTTATCAATTTGGGCAATAATCTCCGATTTTGTTTTTCTGACTTGCTCTTGTGCCACTTCTTTTCCTATTTTCGTCAGCCGATAGCCGTTTACGATTTTTCCACCCGCATAAATGGGTTGTGTAAGCGTAAAACCAGCCATATACGCTCCTTGCATCACCATATCCACCGACATAAACGCATTATCCATCATGTGCATATCGCCCATATAGACTCCCATCGCGGTTCCTTCGACTTGCGGGAAAAAGTTGGTGAGCGTGGCTTTGCGTGTTAGTTCCATTTGTTTGCTTGCGTTCTTTTGTTTGGTGATGTCTTGATTAAACATCAACGCACGTTCGCGACATTCCTGCAACGATAAAAAAACGGTATCTTGTGCCATAAGATTTAAGCCACAAACGAACACGACGAAACTTACAAATATCTTTTTCATAGTTTAATTTTCTAATAATTCGGTATTGTTTTTCACGCCAAAAAACAGGGCATACAGCAGTGGCAGCAGCAACAGGGTAACAAGGGTTCCAATCGCAAGTCCACCCATGATCGCCACCGCCATTGAGCCGTACATCGGGTCGCTCAGCAACGGCACCATACCTACAATGGTCGTCAGCGAAGCCATCAAAACGGGGCGAGTACGCGAGATAGTTGCCTCAACGATAGCATTATAAATCGATTCGCCTGTCGTCTGCAAACGGTCAATTTCGTCAATAAGCACAATGGCATTTTTCACCATCATACCCAACAGACCAATGATACCAATGATTGCCATAAACGTGAATGGTTTTTGGGTGAGGAAAAGTGCGGGAACGATTCCACAGACCACAAAAGGTAGGCACAAAAGGATAATCGCCAACTTCTTCCATGAATTAAACAAAACCAACAAAACCACCAGCACAATCAAAATACTCAACGCTCCATATTGCAACACTTGCCTAACGCCTTCGTCGGCATCTTTTTTAGAGCCTATCCAATTCAATTCGTAACCTATCGGCAATGGGATACTGGCGATTTGGTCGCGTATGTTCGCCAAAATTTTATCTGGAGTAGCATCTACATTGTACGGATTGGGGTCGCATTCCACTTCGATAGCCCGTTTCCCATTATGGCGACGCACGAGTGGGTCATCCCAAACAAGCGATATACTGTCGCACACAGCACTGATAGGAACGGTGCGGAATAGGTTCTCCGAAATCGTTTCTACTCCACCTGCCATAATAGACTGAATAGAGATAGGGTCAGGACGCACATTGATAAGGCTCCAGACGGGAATATTGGAAATGTCCTTTATTTTAGAGCCATCACTGTTACGGACATTGAGATAAATGATTCGATTTTCATCGTAATGTTGCACAACGCCGATGGGCATCCCTGTGGTGGCTGCCGCAAGAGCATTGGCGACGTCCGAACGGCTGATATTGGAGGCATTGCCGTTTTGTTCGTTAAAAGCCACTTGCCATTTTTTGACACGCGGACCCCAGTTATCTTGCACCGAATACGGGTCAACATACTCGCACTGACGCATAATCTGTGCGGCTTGGTCGGCTAATTGGCGTAGCACAGCAGGGTCATTGCCCGTGAACTCCGCTTCGACATCATGAGACGTGCTAATGGATAGATTATATTTACGAATACGGATATAAGCATCGGGATATTCTGTGCGTAGTTGTTCTCGGATAATCGGCAACTCTTCGCACATCTCGTCATAATTTTTGAAATCGACCATCAACTCGCCATAACGTGAGCCACCTGCAGTCATCGGACGCACGAGCGAGTAATGGGCTGGTGCACTTCCTTGCGAGGCAGATATGCGTATGATTTTTTTATTTTCGTGCAACTTGTTCGTTATTTCCAACAAATTATCGCGTACCAAGTCGGCACTCGTTTCGTCTGGCCAAAAGCATTCGATGACAAACTGACCATACTTAAAATCGGGAAAAAAGACATTCCGCAGTTTGGTAAACCCAAATATCGAAAGCAAGAGTGCAAAAGTCGCTATGCCAATCGAAATAAAACGATGAGAGAGGATTGTATGAATCGTTTGTCGTAACAAAGTCCCAAATTTAGTGGTTAGGTTGCGACGGGTTGCAGAAACGTCTTTCTTTTTATACGAAGGTGCAAACCACGCTTTTGTAGTGACAGGCACTTGCACAACCGCCAAAAACCAACTCACCAGCAAACTGACACAGATCACCCGAAACAAATCTGCAGCATATTCTGCCACCGAACCCTCGGCAAGATAAACGCCAAAAAAGGTACAAATAGCAATAATCGTAGCTCCCAGAAGCGGGAATGCCGTATTTTTAACTGTGCGATAGAGGTATTCTTCGGGAGGCAAACCACGTTTTCTATCCACAATAATACCATCCATCACCACCACCGCATTATCCACCAGCATACCCATCGCCACAATGAAAGCCCCAAGCGACATACGTTGCATCGTTGTACCCCACATATAGAGGAACGCAAACGAGATAAGAATGGTCAGGAGCAACCCCAAGCCAATCGTAACGCCACTTTTCCGCCCCATGAAAAGCACCAGCACCAAGATAACCACCAGCACCGACTCGACCACATTGAGCAAAAAGCCTTTGATAGAACTTGAAACCATATCGGGTTGGAAGTAGATTTTTTCAAGCGCCAAGCCTGCAGGCACATTTTTCATCACCTCCTTCATCTTTTTCTCCACTACCTTCCCCACGTCAGGCACAATCGCATCCGACTCCAATGCCACACAAATAGCTATGGCAGGCTTTGTATTCACAAAGAAACCATTCGTTTGCGGGGTAGCATAATCCAACGTTACACTTTCTACAATATCTTGTAACCGAACCACTTTGCCACCCGATGTGGTAATCAATAAATTGCGAATCTCGTCTATATCATTGGAGGCATTCGAAACATGGAGGGTGTACAATTCTTGATTCACCTCGTATTTCCCGCTACTCATCGGGTCACCAAAGTTTTGCAATGCCATCATCAGTTGGGTGGGCAAAACGCCGTTGATAGCTAACCTATCCCTATCAATACAGATATTGATAACCTCGTCACGCTGCCCTGCGATATTGACTCGCTTCACGCCCTCTACCTTCAACAAACTATTGCGTAACATCTTGGCATACCGTAGCAATTCGTCATAGTCATACCCGTCTCCCACCAACGCATACATAATGCCGTACACGTCCATCATATCATCTACCACAATAGGTGCATAGGTGCCATTGGGCAAGCGAGGAGCCACGTCATTCGTTTTGCGACGCAACAAATCAAAGTACTGCTCCAAATCCTTCTCGGTTACGCTCATATCAAAAGCGATTTGGAAGATAGCCACACCTTCTTGGCAGGTCGTATGAATATCGGTTACTTGGGGTAGCGTGAAGAATTGGTCTTCCATCATCTTCGCCACATTCAATTCCACCTCGTACACACTTCCACCCGGATACGGCACGATGACCGTCGCTTGTTTCCCTTTGATGGCAGGGTCCTCCAGTTTGGGCATCAACATAAAGCACACCACACCCATTACGCTCAACATAATGATTAAAGACCAAAAAAGCGTTTGGCGTTCAATAAAAAATTTCGTTAGCCTTTCCATAATGGGTTATTTAGAGTTGATTTCCGATATTGGTTGCCGATTTTTCTTGCAGGATACGCACTCGCTCGCCGTCTTGCAAGGTTGCAGCACCCACCTGCACAACACTTTCCGTCCCATCTAAACCCTCACTGATACAAGCGTTCCCGTGCATATCTATGTTGGCAATTCCGACAGGTTGCTTGCGTAAGGTGCTGTCGGCATTAACCACCCAGACAAAGGCCTCTTCATCTCGCTGACAGATAGCCCGCAAAGGCACCGAAACGTTTTTTTGTTCGTCGGGTTGGTTCATCAATATATTCACCTCCACGTTCATCCCGGGCGTGATAGAGCGATTGGTCGCGTTCTTGAACCGCAGATACACACGATACAATTGGTTATCATCGGCTTTGGGAACCACCGTAACGAGTTGCATCGCGATGGGATTTTGGGAGTCAAAGGTCGTGTAACACTCAAACTGTGCAAAATCGGCACGATGGGCATAAACAGACGCGGGAATATCAAAAATCACTTGTAAATTATTGTCTTCTATCAACGAAAAAACGGTCATTCCCGCATCTACCAACTCGGACGCATGGTAATTAACCGCAACAATAACGCCATCGGCTGGAGAATATAACTTGGTGTAATTCAATTTATTACGATTAACTTGCACCGCTACTTCCAACTGCTTCAAGCCCGCAATCGCCTTTTCGTAGTCATTTTGCGAAACCGACTTCTTCTCGTACAGCACCGTAAGGCGTTCCACCTCGTTTTTCAACTGCTCGTATTGGGCTTC
>JBGUYG010000095.1:0-24142 GCA_045118535.1 Paludibacteraceae bacterium | reverse complement strand
TTCAAAGTGTGGTGCCAACGGGAATCGAACCAGTGACACAAGGATTTTCAGTCCTTTGCTCTACCAACTGAGCTATGGCACCATTTAATGTTAGCAATCAAAAAGCGTTGCGAAGGTAATACTTTTTTACAATTCCAAAAAATATATTTTACAATTACGCAAAATAATCAGGATAATGATACGTATCGTTTTGATATATAGTAAATTATATTCGTCTAAAATGGCAAAATAAATCCGTTTTTAATCTTTATCCTAATATTTTGTGTTCATTCAATTACCTAACCGAAACAGTTTTTTTGCATTGATGTCAGTTTGGGCGATGATGTGTTCGGGCGAGCAAGCATACACTTCTGCCAATTTTTCAACCACATAACACATCCAAATGCTCTCGTTCAGTTTGCCACGATTCGGAACAGGTGCCATATACGGTGCATCGGTCTCTAAAACGATAAATTCCAACGGAATACCTTTTGCCAACCCTTCGGCCAACTTGCAATTTTTGAACGTAATCACGCCACCAATGCCCAAAAACCAACCCATATCGGTGATTTGTTTTGCGACCTCGTAACTGCCACTAAAACAATGGAAAACGCCCTGCAGCGTGTGGTTTGTATCCACCTCACGAATGCACGACAGCGTATCCTCCACCGCATCGCGACTATGCACAATCACGGGCAAATCGTACTGCAAAGCCCACTTTAAATGCTGTTTAAATACCGTTTTTTGTGCTTCCTTAAAGGTGATGTCCTCGTGGTAATCCAACCCTGTTTCGCCCAAAGCAATGTAGTTTTTAGGCAGTTCGTTGGCGATTTGTTGCATCTGTTCCTGCCAATCTTCCTTCACTTCGGTTGGGTGCAAACCAATCCCTGCCAGCAAGTAATCGGGGTATTTTTCACACACAGCATTGACGGTTTGGATGGATTCGGCACTCACCCCCGGCACAATAATCTTACTCACGCCACCCGCTTTCTGACGGGCGATAAACGTATCAAAGTCCTCTTGATACTGCGGATAATCAATATGACAATGCGTATCTATCATAGTTTAAGCCAATTCAAAAATTCGTTCGGGTCGGTTATAAAAGCACACGGTTCGGCTATTTTTTCGCCTTTGGCATTGAGTTGCACCAAAAAAGGCTGGGCATTGGAGCCAAATTGCTCGCGTTGGAGTTTGGAATTATAGTCGCCGATGGTGAAATCAGCGTCTTTGTAAGCGTGTTTATCGTCAACGTAAAGCGTAATCAAAACATAATTTTCCAAGCGTTTTTTTACCGAATCATCACTCAGCACCCACGCTTCCATTTTACGGCAATTCACGCAACCGTAGCCCGTAAAATCGAGCAAAATAGGCTTATTTTCTTGTTTTGCAAACTGCAAACCTTCTTCGTAATCATAAAAAACGGCTTTACTTTCAATCGGCATGGGTGGTGCAAAAGCCGCTATCAGTCGCACTTGTGCCCCAAAAACACCAAACCACAAATACCCCGCAAAATACAACGAACAAATCGCCAAAATACCGCGTAAAAAGTGATGTACAGTCCATTCTTGCACCTTCGTTGTCCAATGGAACGTAGCATCATCGGGCAACAACTTACGCAACCAACCCAATAAAAAGATGCCTAACAAAGCAAAAATAATAGTCCAAAGCAGAATAAACAGCCAGCGTGGCAAAATACCCCAACCGTACGCCAAATCGGCAACAGACAAGAATTTGAGGGCAAAAGCCAACTCAATAAACGCCAAAGATACCTTCAAAACATTCATCCAACCACCCGAACGAGGCATCTTTTTAAGCCAATTTGGGAAGAGCGAGAACAGCGTAAAAGGTATCGCAAGGGCAACCGAAAAACCCAACATGCCCACTGTGGGAGCGAGTAACGAACGACTTGCTGCTTCTACCAAAAGGGTTCCGATGATGGGTCCCGTGCACGAAAACGACACAATAACTAATGTGAATGCCATCAACAAAATGGACAACAGACCCGAGGTGGCGTGCGAGTGCTGGTCTAACTTATTCGCCCACGAAGACGGCAACGTGATTTCAAACAAACCAAAGAACGAAAGAGCAAAAACGACCAACAAAGCGAAGAAAAATAGGTTTACAATGGCATTTGTCGAAAAAGCATTCAGAGCAGAGGCACCAAAAATGATAGTAACTAAAAGCCCCAACCCAACATAAATCACAATAATCGACAAACCAAAAAGTAAGCCATTTTTCACGGACGAGTTATCCTGTTTGAGGAAAAACGAAACCGTCATCGGTATGATCGGCCACACACACGGCGTAAAAATTGCCAAAAAACCACCCAACAAACCCAAAATAAATATCATCAACAGCGATTTATCCGTGCTTGCAGTTTGTGTCTCGGCTTCGGCAGACGTTGCATCAGCGGTTTGGTATTGGTAAATCTCGGGAGCCGTGCAGGTCTCGTCATTGCAAGAAATATAGCGTATAGGCGTACTGCTGGCTTGGCTTTTGGACAAGGTGATGGAATAACCGTCGTAGTACTCTTCGCCAATTTCTGCCTCACCAATCGAAATGATGGTAACATGCCAACCATCGCCAGAAACAGCGGTTAATTTGACAGAATCGCCTATTTCTTCGCTGCTCCACGTGGTGGGTGTGAAGATTTGGGCATTTGAACTTAAAACTGCAAAAAAAGCAAAAATTAAAAATAAAAGTTTTTTCATAGGATTCACTTTTCGTAGTTATTCACATCGGACGGCATCCTCCAATCGCCTCGTGGAGAGAGGGAAACGCTCACCACTTTCGGACCGTCGGGCATACATGAACGCTTGTATTGCTGTGCGAAGAAACGGTGCATAAACACATCTAACCAGTGGGTTATTTCATTGTTTGTAAAATCATTTTTGAACGCCAACGACGCCATATAATTAATTTTTTCTTTGGTAAAGCCGTACCGCAAATAGTAGTACAAGAAGAAGTCGTGCAAGACATACGGACCCACCTTATCTTCCGTTTTTTGAGCGATATTTCCTTGTGCATCGGGTGGCAACAGTTCGGGCGAAATGGCAGTTTGGCAAATATCTTCCAAAATCTGCTGGGTCGTTTTTTCGGTAAAAACAGCATCCTTCAAATAATCCACCATATACCGTACCAACGTCTTCGGAATGCCTGCATTCACACCGTACATGGACATCTGGTCGCCACAATACGTTGCCCAACCCAACGCCAACTCGCTCATATCACCCGTCCCAACCACCAAACCATTGTACTTGTTCGCCATATCCATCAGGGTCATCGTGCGGTAGCGGGCTTGGGAGTTTTCGTAAGTTGCATCGTATTTTTGGGGGTCTTGCTCAATCATAGCGAAATGCTCTGTAACAGCCTCTTTGATGTCTATTTCGTGGGTCGTAATGCCCAATAGTTGCATGAGTTTTAACGCATTTTGATAGGTGCGGTTGGTGGTACCAAAACAAGGCATCGTAACGCCGTGAATCTGCGAACGTGAGTAGCCCAACCTGTCGGCAGTCAAGACGCAAATCAGCAAGGCAAGCGTAGAATCCAACCCACCCGAGATACCAATCAATAGGCTTTTTGCTTGCGTATGTCGCCAACGTTTCGCCAACCCACACGTTTGAATGCTCACCACGTCATCGCAATAGTTTTTCCGCTCCTCGGGCGAGGGCAAAAAAGGCGTTTGGCTAAACACGCGATGCAACGGCTCGACTGGCTTCTTTTCAGCCTCTAACGAAGAAATGTATATCTTGCGATACGGTGCGGTTTTGTCCATCGTAAAATTGTTGTTGCGTTGACGGTCAATGCGTAAGCGTTCCACATCTATCTCGGTGAATTTCAACGAAGAATCGGCTAAAAAACGCTCTCCAACTTCCAACATCTCGCCATTTTCGGCAATGTAGGTTGAGCCCGAAAAAACCACGTCTGTCGTTGACTCACCAATACCCGAAGAGGTATATACATAGCCACAATGCACGCGTGCCGACTGTTGCGTAATCATCTGCTGACGGAAGGCGTGTTTGCCAACCAAACAGTTGGACGACGACAGGTTAAATATGATTTCAGCACCCTGAATAGTCAGTTGAGTTGAAGCGGGCAACGGCGACCACAAGTCTTCGCAAATCTCCAAGCCAAAGCAAAAATCGTTAATACAGAACAGCAAATTGGGTCCAAAAGGTATTTCTTTGCCAAACAAATCAACGCTTTCTATGCTCGTTTTTCCTGGCCAAAACCACCGTTTTTCCGAAAACTCGCCCGTGTTGGGTAGGTTGGTTTTTGGCACAATGCCCACGATGTCGCCATTATGAATCACGAATGCACAGTTATATAGGTTATTATCCACCTTCAACGGAGCCCCAAGCAAGACAACGATCGGTTTGCCCTGCGAAAAGGCACAAATCCGTTGCAATGCCATCAAGGCGTTCTGTTGCAGTTGTTGTGTAAAGAACAAATCGGCACACGTATAGCCCGTAACACTCAACTCGGGGAAACAAACCACTTGTGCTTGTGCTTGCACGGCTTGCGTAATTTGTTGTTCAATCTGTGAGGCGTTAAAATCGCAATCTGCCACCTGTACTTTGGGCACTGCCACCCCCACTCTAACAAAACCAAAATGCTTATTCATATCTTCAAAACATAAAATTTAGAGCAAAGGTATACATTTTCTTTTTTTCTTTCATTTTTTTTTATATCTTTGTGGCGTTTTTTTAGAAAAAACTGAGTAAAAACCTAAATAAAATTATAAAATTATGAAACGAATTTATTTATTCATGTTGATTTTGGTGTGTGCGGGAACCTTCATCTCGTGCGACAAAGATCACGAACCTATGCTACTCACCGAGGAGGTAGTAGAGCCAGAAGATCTAACACAAGCCATCGTTGGTACCTACATCGGTAATTCTCTAACAACTTCAGCAAAAGAATTCTCTAAAAACGAAGTTACACAAGTGGAAGTAACGTCTGTCGGCGAAGAAAAGGTTAATCTAACCTTAAGACGTCATGCAGAAGGAGTAAATAGAGAAGATGTCGAAGAAATAGCAGGAGTCAGTGTTAGTTTAGAAGAAGAGGTATATACACTTAGCACAATTGATATAGCGTCTGGCGGTGTAAAATTCGAGGTAGAAGGAACTGTGACGGGAAAAGAAATGAAAATTAAAATAACCTATTACAGAGAAGGAAATTTGACATACTCGGAGGTTACAGGCACACGCAAATAATGGCTCATTTAAAAAGATAAAAACTCATTGGTACCTTTACTGATGAGTTTTTCTTTTTGTTTGTTTCTTTTTTTATATCTTTGTTAAAAAAAATAAGTTCTATGAAAAAGTTATTGTTAGTACTAACGCTTATTGTAGCGTGTTTGGTTTCGGCACACAGCGAAGAAAAGAAGGTGTTGTCTGTAACCATTAAAACCAAGAAAGGACCTTTATCGGGGATTTTAACCATTCCACCCATTGAAAAAGACGAAAAAATACCCGTTGTTATCTTATGTCACGGCTTCATGGGCAACAAAGAAACGCCTCTGATGCAGACTCTCGTTGATAGTCTGTGCAATAGTGGTATGGCTACCGTTTGTTTTGATTTTGATGGACACGGTGCCAGTTACGGCAAACAACACGATATGACTGTTCCACGCCAAATAGACGATGTTCTCGGTGTGTTTAGTTTTGCTTCTCGCTTCCCGTATGCCGGCAAATTCGCTATTGTGGGGCATTCGCAAGGAGGTGTAGCGGCAGTCATGGCGGCTGCGGAACTCGGAGAGAGTGTCAGTGCGGTGGCGTTGATTGCACCTGCGGCTGTCTTGCGAGACGATGCGTTGCGGGGCATCATCATGGGGACACAATATAATCCACTCAGTCCACCACGAACCATTGCCCTCAAAGATAACGCATACACCATCGGTAGGAACTACATCACGTCTGCACAAGACCTGCCTATCTACGAAAAAGCAAGAACATACAAAGGCAAAACGCTAATCATACACGGCAAAAACGATGTTGTGGTGCCATATACCTATTCGCAGCGGTTTGATGAGGTAATGGAAGACAGTAAATTGGAATTGATTGAAAAACAAGACCATGCTTTCACCAAAAATGAAAAAATTCCCGCACACCTGATAACACGATTCTTGGTAGAAACGCTTAAATAGAGGTATATTTTAATAAAATAAAGCGAGGGGCACAAAAATGACTCCTCGTTTTTTTTGTCCTCTGATGATTTTTTTTGCAAATTATTATTATTATTATTATTATTATTATTAATTTCGCAAAACTTTTGGAGTTACATTGGTTGGAAGCCATTTTTAATTGATAATAGAATATAAATTTTAAAATTTTTATGATTATGAAGAAAAATTTACTTTTCATGTTGGCACTCCTTGTGTCGCTGTCTATGGTCTTTGTATCTTGCGACAATGATAATGATAATGATGATACGATAGACTATGCAAAAAAAGTAGCGGGTACCTATAAAGGAACCGTAAATATCACGACTAAACAAGGTGATAATGAGACTACTGAAGAACCAGAAGAACTATCAGTAATCGTAGAACAAAAAGATGACATGATCGTTAAAATCACAATTCCTTCTGATGATGACGAACAATACATTTTTGAAAATTGTACAGTAGATGAGGATGGTAGTTTGACTACAATGAGACCTATAATAATTGGTAATGCAATAACATCGTGGGATAAAGGGAAAGTTGCCGACAAAAAGTTGACTTTTACCCTTACTACCACGGTTAGTGCTCCTGTAAAAGCAACTATTACCACAGAATTTGAAGGAACACTCGTAGAGTAAAATAAAGTGCAAAACGCATGAAAGAAGTAGGAGCAAGATTTTGTTCCTACTTTTTTTTCCGCTCTCCTCAGACGATATAACGCTACAGTGGCTTGTAAGTTTGTTTTTTTGTTATTTTTCTACTTTTTGGAACAAAAAAAAGTGGTTTTTGATAAAATTTTAGTATCTTCGCGTGGTTTTTTGCGATCGAATATGCTTACCCATACAAGATTCAAAAAATGGGAAAAGAAAAAATTAAAAATTTAAAAATTTAAAATTTTATGATGATGAAAAAAAATTTACTTTTTGTGTTGGCACTACTTGTGTCTATGTCTTTTATTTTTGTGTCGTGCAAAGATAAAAATGACGATGTTGTTGAAGGAGCCTTTGCTGCCGATGTTGCTGGTACGTATGTGGGAACGATGAAATACCCAGCAGAAGCAAAATTATTGGGAATGGAAGATGAAGAGGTAGAGATTCTTGTAGAAAAAACAGGAGAAAGCACCGTCAGTATTTCGTTTTTACCAATAGGAGAAGATGAAGAAGGTGATGGAACTGAAGAAGGAAATGAAGATGGAAATCAAGATGGTACTGGAATGGAAGAGGCAGATGAAGAGGAAATCGTAAACATCGTAGTAAAAAACAAGGAAATAAATACATATTTGTTGAGACCGAATTTGAAGACCAAGACGAACAAGGAAATAGTTTAAAAAATGTCCTCTCAGGATATGTTGTAGACAAAAAAATAACGTTAACTCTTAAAACTAATATGCAATCAAAGGTGTTTACCACCTCCATTGAAGGAACTCTTAAAGAAAATAACTAAATAAAATAGAATGAACCCACAAAACAGTAGGAGTGAAAAATCGCTCCTACTTTTTTTTATGCTTGCAGTTGTTGGTGCATCTGTTGAGCCGCTTTACGACCGTCTGACATCGCCAAAATGACCGTAGCACCACCCCGCACAATGTCGCCACCTGCAAAAAGCATCGGAATGTTAGATTGCAAGTGTTCATCGGTCTCGATAGTGCCTTTTTTGGAGATGTTCAAGTCGGTAGTCGTCTGCGGAATAATTGGGTTGGGGTTCACTCCCACCGCCACAATCACCATATCCGCCGCAATGGTTTTCGTTTGTCCTTCGATGGGCACGGGGCTTCTACGACCACTCTCGTCTGGCTCGCCCAACTCCATCACCTGCAAGACGGCTTGATTGACGCGTCCCTGCTCATCTTGGTGGTACTCAATCGGGTTGTGCAGATTCATAAACTCAATACCCTCCTCCATCGCATGCCTCACCTCCTCCACGCGTGCAGGCATCTCCTCTTGCGAACGCCGATACACAATCGTTACGTGCTCGCTCCCGATTCGTAAAGCCGTCCGAGCAGCGTCCATCGCCGTATTTCCACCACCCACAACCATCACATTTTTGGCTGTGAGTAAGGGCGTATCCGTGTACGCATTCGTGGCATGCATTAAGTTAACACGCGTCAAAAACTCGTTGGCAGAAAAAACGCCATTCAGGTTTTCGCCCTTGATATTCATAAACTTCGGCAAACCCGCACCCGTTCCGACAAAAATGCCTGCAAAACCTTGTATTTTCAGTTCTGCGATGCTGATGGTCTTGCCAATGACGGTATTGGTTACGAATTTAACGCCTTTTTGTTGCAGTTTTTTGATTTCAGAATCCACGATTTTTTTGGGCAAACGGAACTCGGGAATACCGTATCGCAACACGCCTCCCAACTCGTGCAACGCCTCAAAAACCGTTATTTCATAGCCGTAACGCACCATTTCGCCTGCAAAACTAAGTCCCGCAGGTCCCGAACCAATCACGGAAATTTTGACTTGGTTGGAAGCCACATAATCGGTAGGCTGGTCGGTTGCATGGTCGGCAACAAAACGCTCTAAATAGCCGATTGCCACAGGTTCCTTACCCATCTTATGGTAAATACAATGGGCTTCGCACTGCCTCTCTTGCGGACAGACACGCCCACAAATCGCAGGCAAAAACGAACTCTCTTGGATAATCGCCGAGGCTTTATTGAGGTCATTTTTTTCAACCTGTGCGATGAATTGCGGGATATGGATATTCACAGGACAACCCTCTACACAAGTCGGTTTTGCACAATGCAAGCACCGTTTCGCCTCCAACAAAGCCTGCTCCAACGACAAGCCCTTGTTCACCTCTGCCGTCAGGCTCTTGGCACGCACCTGAGGGTTCTCTTCGGGCATTTTAACACGCGGGATTTCGGCTTTTTGTTTGGCAGTCAGTTTCTCTTCAACCCGCTTTTCATAGGCTTCGTAAGCCTGCATCTCGGCATTTTTGTACATTCCTAACCGCGTGAGCATCTCGTCAAAATCGACTTGATGGGCGTCAAATTCGGGTCCGTCAATGCAAACAAAACGCGTCTTTCCACCTACCGTAACCCGACAAGCCCCACACATACCCGTGCCGTCCACCATAATGGTGTTGAGCGAGGCAATAGTCGGCACATTGTATTTTTGGGTCGTCAGTGCCACAAACTTCATCATGATAGCGGGTCCGATGGCGATACATTTATCCACTTTTTCGCGTTGTATCACCTCCTCAATACCACTTGTAACCAGGCCTTTCACGCCCTTCGAACCATCGTCCGTCATGACGATAAGTTCGTCCGAAATGGCTTTGAGTTGCTCTTCCAAAATAATCAACTGTGCGTTGCGTGCAGCCAAGATAGTAATGACCTTATTTCCCTTTTCTTTCAAGGCTGTGGCAATCGGCAACATCGGTGCTGCCCCCACTCCACCACACGCACAAACAACTGTTCCGAACTTCTCAATGTCGGTCGGACGCCCTAACGGTCCCACTACATCGTGGATATAATCGTCCACTTGCAAAGCACATAATTTGTGGGTCGAAACGCCATTTTGCTGCACGATGAGGGTTATCGTTCCTTGTTTTTCGTCCGAGGCTGCAATCGTGAGGGGAATGCGTTCGGATTGAGCATCCACTCGCACAATGACAAAGTTGCCTGGCTTGCGACTTGTTGCGATTAAATCGGCTTGTACCACCAACTCAAACACATTTTCCGAAAACTGGGTTTTGCTTACTATCTTGTTCATATTCAATCAATTAGGTTGATAAAAATGGCAGATATTGAAAAAATCCCCTATCTGCCAACCAATTATATTGCCAAAATCTGTAACGCCTGCCAACTATCCTGTTTCACGTCTTTTTTCTCGTGTATTGCCTTGGATAGCGGGACGTAACAAATCTCATTCTTCTGGATGCCAATCATCACGGAGCGTTGCTCTTCCAAGAGGGCTTGAATTGCCGCATAACCCATACGAGAAGCCAAAATGCGGTCTTGGGCAGTCGGTGCCCCACCCCGTTGCAAATGCCCTAAAATAGTGGTACGAACGTCGTATTCGGGATTATTTTCTTTGATTATTTTTTCCACAGCCGCAACACCACCTTCCACAGCGTGTTCTTGCACCAAAACGATACTTGAATTTTTACTTTTGCGAATACCATGCCCGATAGCCACCTCCAATTGCTCCAACACCGTAGCACGTTCAGGGATAACAGCCGCTTCAGAGCCCGATGCAATCGCCGCATTGAGCGTCAAAAAACCCGCATCACGCCCCATCACTTCCACTAAGAAAATACGCTCGTGGCTCGTGGCTGTATCGCGAATCTTATCCACACAGCCCATGATCGTGTTGAGCGACGTATCGTAGCCAATCGTGGCATCCGTTCCCCATAAATCGTTGTCAATCGTCCCTGGCAGACCAATCACGGGCATATCAAACTCCTGCGAAAACAGACGAGCCCCCGTAAAAGTGCCATCGCCACCAATCGTAATGAGGGCATCAATGCCTTCTCTCACAACCGTTTCATACGCTTTTTTGCGGCCTTCTGGTGTGCGGAACTCATCGCAACGAGCCGTTTTGAGTATCGTTCCACCACGCTGGATAATACCACTCACATTTTCGCTCGTAAATGGGACTACTTCGCCATCAATCAAGCCTTTATAACCTCTATAAATGCCTTTCACTTGCATGTTATTTGCTAATGCGGCACGCGTTACCGCACGAATCGCTGCGTTCATTCCAGGAGCATCGCCACCCGAAGTGAGTACGCCAATAGTTTTAATTTGATAAGCCATAATTTTCTATTTTATTTTTACATTTTTCCATCAACCAAAGTGGCGTAGAAGTCGCTCCACAGATACCTATTTGCTCTTTTTGTTGAATGATTTGTTGCATCTCCTCGGTTATCTCCTCTTCGTTTGCAATAAAAAACGAGCAATCATTCATCTTTTTACACAAGCCAAACAGCTCTTTTGCGTTTGACGACTTTTTTCCACCAACAAAGATAATCATATCGTGGTTTTTTGCAAAATTTTGTAGTTGTTGCATTCGATTGGCGACACTTTTGCAAATCGTATTAAAGTAGTGAAAAGTGGCATTGGGAACGATTTTTTGCTCAATACATTGCACCAAATGTTCAAATTTTTCCACCGACATGGTCGTTTGCGAAAATAAGAAAATATCGCGTTCAAAATTGATAATTTTCAAATCTTCTTCCTGCTCAATCACGATGGCATTATTGTTCGTTTGCCCTTGCAGCCCAACCACTTCGGCGTGCCCTCGTTTGCCAAAAATCAAAATCTGACTTTGCGGATGCTGGTTGTAAATATCTTTGATTTGTTTTTGCAAATGCAACACCACCGGACAAGTGGCATCGACAACATGGATGTTATTCTTTTTCGCCAAATCATACGTGGAAGGAGGTTCGCCGTGAGCCCGAAAAAGCACATCAACCCCTTGAAATTCCGCCATTTGGTCATAGTTTATCGTAACCAAACCACGCTCTGCCAGCCGCTTAATCTCCTCGCCATTATGCACAATATCGCCCAAACAATACAACGGACGATTTTGCAGGATTTCCTCTGCCTTACTTATCGCACTCGTAACGCCAAAACAAAAGCCACTATGTTCGTCTATTTCGATACGCATTGCTCAAAAAGGTTAGCCACATACGTTTTTTGTTCCTCCAACGTCATCTTGGAATTATCCACTTCAATCGCATCAGTCGCCTTCCGCAGAGGGTCAACGGCACGATGGGTATCGTTATAGTCGCGTTGCAAGAGGTCTTGTTTGACAGCTTCGATAGTCGTTTTCACGCCTTTTTGGAGTAGTTCATCGTACCTTCTTTGCACCCGCACTTCCACCGAAGCGGTCAAGAAAATTTTCAGTTCGGCTTGCGGAAAAACCACCGTCCCGATGTCACGTCCATCCATCACAATGCCTTTTTGCTCGCCCATCTGTTGCTGATTTTTGACCATCAACTGTCGCACCGCTTTGATTTGTGCAATCTCCGAAGCCACTTTTCCGACCTCCATCGTGCGAATCTGTTCCTCAACCACTTCGCCATTCAAACAAACCAACTGTTTATCGTCTTGGTGCACAAAAGCCACCACACAATCGGGCAACAAACCCACCACATCTTGCTCGGTGTAATCCGTGCCAAACGTCCGCAAAACATGCAACGCAACGGCTCGATACATGGCTCCCGTATCGATGTAAGTGTAGTGTGCGTATTGTGCCAACTGTTTGGCAAGCGTAGATTTTCCACACGCACTGTATCCGTCAATGGCAACAATTATCTTTTTCATTTCAATAAATCGTTTATGTTCATACTCAACCCTAAATGGAAGGATATATTTCGTTTATTTAATTGACTTACAGCAAAATCCACACCAAATTGCTTGATACGCACCCCACCACCCATCGCTATTCCAGCCAACGAGCGAGCCGATGCAAGACGTAATTCGCGATTGCGGCGATGGTTGTAGCTCAAAGTAAGGTAAAACTTGTCGCTTTGCGGAACCACATCAACATAAAAAATCGTGTGCCGAAACAGCATATCATACCACGCAATAGTGGCTTCGTTTGCGTCCAAACCATAACCTAAATGCCACCGTTGGAGGTTATGCAACGTCATTCCAATCCGAAAGGGAGCTTTTTCAACCTGATAAGCCCAACCCAGCTCCAGATTCAAGGGCAATTTTTCGGTGTGTTGCCCACCTTCTTGGCTATAAAACCCTTTGAGTTGCCAACCGATATTTCGCAAGGTAACACCCAACTGAAAAGTGCCATCGTTGGTGTGATAATGCCCACCAATATCCGCTCCCAAAGCGAAACTGTGATAACTTTCATACACCGAATAAATCGGTTTGAGGGCAACGCCTATCGTAAACAACTGACTCAAAGGACGGGCATACGTGGCTGAAATAACCATATCGGTTGCCGTAAAATCGCCTCCTTTGATGCCATTCTCGTCCGTATAAGTCATTTTGCCATACGAAACAAACTGAAAACCCACCGCAAAATAATTCGGCTTGGAAAAAAGAGAATCGTGTTTGGTGGGTTGCTCCAACTTAGAACGCGAAAAATTATGCCCGAACAACGCACTGCCCATATTCACCCACGAGGTATAGCGGCAATAATTCAACTGACACATATTGTGCGTTTTTTGGCTCAAAAGGGCTGGATTGGCTACTGACATGGAAATATCGCCATTTTCTATCGCCACATTACTCCCACCCAACGCATTCAACCGAGCCGACACAGGCAACTCCATAAAATGAAAAACCGAAGTGCCACTGCCACTCGTCTGTGCCAATAAATTACCATTTTTCATAGTAATCAAAGCAACCAGCAAGCACAAAAATAGTAGCGATTTCTTTTTCACGACACCAAAGTTTTCACAAAAATACAAAAAAGAAATGATTTAAGAGATGTTAAAATACATTAAAATTTAGTTTACATACACTGCATTTCAAAACGTATCCACATCCTCGGACGGCAAAAACAACAACGGCAAAAAATCGGTTAAACACATTCGCCAACTTCGCCATGTGTGTCCTTCATCTAATTAGGCTGGGAGTTTAAAGAATTGTACTTTACGCTTGGGCACAATCGGCTATTTCCTCGTGCAACATTTCTTCAAAACGACTCACGGAATTTTCCAACGAATAATGCTTCGCGGTTTTTTGATAAAGATGCTCGATGTATGCTTTTTCGTTGGGATGGTCAAGCCAATAGTCAATGGCACGTGCCAAATCTTTTGCATCGCCAGGCTTAAAAAGCGACCGTCCATCCAAAGCAAACTGGGGCGTGGCACTTAAATCCGAATTGGCGATAACAGGCACCAAACCCACTGCAAAGGCTTCAATACACGCGATGGCTTCACTTTCCATGTCGGAAGCATGCACATACAAATCGGCTTGCGAGAGCAATGCAATCAGTTCATCGCGTGTCTTATACACAAATTGTGGTGGATGCGGTAACTGCTTGCCTAACGCTACATACTCATCGTGTTTGGGTCCCTGACCCGCAAAAATCAACTGTATTTTGTCGGCATAACGCGAATGTTGCACAGCATTGATAAGCACATCTTGACGCTTTTCGCCAGCGAGTCGCCCAACCATCATAATCAAGATTTTCCCTTCATATTCGGGCGATTTTTTAGGATGACCATGTTCCATATTCCGATGTCCTGCCTGCAAAAACTCGTCTTGTATTCCATTGGAAATGACGTGTAATTTAACTGTAAAATTACGCTCTTTGAGCATATTTGCCATAAATTTGGACGGGCAATGGACGTGCCGAAGATGGTTGTAAAAATGGTCGCGAAAAAGGGTGTAAATCTCCTCATTGACCCACTTAACCTTCCCTAAATTTGCCGACGAGGTGAGGTTTTCAGGTTGAATATGAAAAGCCCCCGTACACGGCTTATTCTTGCTTTTAGCATAATGGTGTGCCGTAACTTCCAACGCAAAAGGCATAAAACAATGCACAACATCTGCCCAATTTACGGCTCGATGAATGATTTCGGTTGTTTCCTTCCCAAAAAATTTAGCAAAACCAAAATCGTGTTTATCTATCAACGATTGAAAAATCGGCATATTAAATTTCGGCACATTAAAGCGGTGTTCGCCCGGCTCGCCTTGCGTCAAAATCATCACTTCATGCCCGCGTTTTCGCAACTCACGGGCAAAGCGTTGGGCAGAAATACTCGTCCCATTATTGTTCGTTTCGTACGTATCAATCACAAAAAGTATCTTCATCTCCTCCAAATTTTTGGCGAAAGTAGCCGTTTTTTTATTTTTTCATTGTTCTCTTTGGTATCAATCTTGTCCTAAATAGCAGATAATGCCGAGCACATTTTTTCGGATATTATTTTATGTGTATCTTTGTGCAAAAGATGATGTATGGCGAAGAAAATTGACAATCAATTAGGGCATGATATAGAATGTATAGAAAATTCGTCAAAGGATTTATATAACATTCTATCGCTGGATGGTAGTAAAGATTTGCAAATGATGGACATGCGAGTACTGTCGGCAGATTATCCACCTTTTTTTCGAATAAATTGTACCGCACTCTTATTTGTACAAAAAGGGGAAGTGGTTTTTGATGTCCAATTTCATCCCGTAAAACTGCAAGCACCTGCACTTATTGTTCTTTTTCCGCAATGTATTATGCAAGTCAATGATAACTGTATGGATTTTAACGCACGCATTATCGCATTTTCCAAAAATTATGAAGATTTATTGCATTCAGTCCTCAACTATTACCAAATACGGCAGAAATTAATCCATCATCCGTGTATTTCGTTAGACGAGACTGCTTTTGCTACCTTGACGCTTTATTTTGACACGTTGCAAAAGATACTATCTACTCAATCTAATCAACCCAATATGTATGCCATCACGATCAATTTGTTGCGTTCGTTGCAGTTTTACTTGCAAACGTTATATAAAGATGCTTTTTTGGACGACGCAATCATCAATCGTAAAGAGGAAATAACGAACTTATTCTTTGATTTGCTCGAAAAAAATGTTAGCAAAGAGATAGATATTGATTTTTTTGCCCAAAAACTCTGTATCTCGCCCAAATACCTCACCAATACGCTCAAAGAAATAACCAAGAAAACCGCTACTCAGTGGATAAATAGCTATATTCTCCAACAAGCCAAAACAATGCTTCGAACCTCGTCCATGAATATCCAGCAAATCAGTAATGCATTAGGTTTTGAAAATCAATCGCATTTTGGCTCGTGGTTTCGTCGTCAAACAAACGGCACCAATCCCACCGATTTCCGCATTATTCCCAAAAAATAAAGGGACTTGAGTGGCTTATTTCTCCAACTCTGCCAAGTTTTTGGCAATCATCTCATCGGTAACGGTATAATTCTGCAAATCGCCCTTGATGTAGGCTTCGTATGTTTAAACACACATATTGCCTAAATTTTTAATTTATAAACCTGTGTTTTGTAGCGAAGAATATATATTCCTGGCTTTAAATACTGCAAAAAGTCCGTATTTCCATTCGAAATAGTCTGTATCGTTTGCCCTGTTATTGTATAAAGATAGGCTTGGGTGTTACCGTCTGCATCATTGCTCCATAGCTTTTCGTAAAGATTATCAAGGGTTACCTCTTCTATCTCGGTGGAAATATGTTCATTGGCGTAAAATTCATCCATGTATTTTAGCCGTTCTTTGAGCCAGTTTTTGATGTAATTCAATTCATATTCAAAATCTATGTTTTCCAACACTTCATAACCAGCCTTGCCCACTTTATATCCCAATGTTTTTTCGCGTTCCCAAGCACCATTTGTTTGCAAATAATTGTAAGCATCTGTAAAATAATGCACTATATTATCGTATGAAAAATAGGTTTTTCTTAATTGACGATAGCGTTCAGCAACGCTTTCATTCCAGCCATCGTATTCTGTTTCAAGGCGTCTAAATAAATGATTTAAAGAGCTGATTTCTGTGTCAGTTCGTGGGTCGGTTCGTGGGTTAATCCCAATCTTATTCGAAAACCAACCTAAAGACATATCCAAGTCCCATGGTGTAAAACTTATTTTGTTTGATTCTTCACGATTATAAATGGATAGAAAAACGTTATTTCCAGCTGCATCAGGCATATCAAAAACATTCAGAAAAATCATATAATCGCGTACTACGGGTATATCGAAATAGGATGTTACTTGTTGTTGAAATTCTTCTTTCGAAGAACAACCAACAAATTCGTAGGCTTGAACAAGAGGCGACCAATCAATTGGTTCACCTTCCTCTAAATCGGGATACTGCATTTTCCATCCTTTCCACATAGAGGAATTATTGTCGTATTCCGTTTCACACAAGTAAAATGGGTTGAGACTTCCTCCTGTTCCTTTGATTAATGTCCCTTTGAGAACACCCTCTTTTACTTTTTTTAATTTCAATTGTTTCCGATCAACTCGTTCCCGTAGTTGATATATACCAACATATTTATTATTGGTTGTTACTTCTACCCATTCTCCCCTATTTCCATTGAGTGCATTAGGTTCTAATCCGAACCAATAAGGCTTAGCGGAAAAATCAAGCCACAAAGAAAACATTGCCATATTACGAAGCCGTGAAGGATCCTCCGCAGAAGCGTCTAAAATCCAATAATTATCCTCACGCATATTGAAGAATTGTACATTTAACTTGGAAGAAGTGCCATCTTCAGCTTTTTGCTTAAATTTTACAGCCAGCGATTTTTTAGGTAAATCTGAAGTTGCACTTCCGCGAAGGCGAAAACGTGCATCAAAAGTGCTACTCGTGCCATCAGAATACGTTATACTAAACGTTCCCGCTATAAATTCGTCCTTTGACAGTGCCGCTTCATCGTATGTCAAGCGGATTTGCGGGATTTGATTTGAGGAAGCAAAAACATTCACTGCTCCGACAGAGAAAAGAAGGAAAACAACAAAAAAAGATGTTATTTTTTCCCACATTTTTTGAATTTTTCTTACCATAATAACATTTTTTTAACTATTTTACAATCTAAATTTTCTTTCTCAAAATTAGCTTACTTATCCAACTCTGCCAAGTTTTTGGCAATCATCTCATCGGTAACCGTATAATTCTGCAAATCGCCTTTGATAAACGCTTCATAACTCGGCATATCAATCAGTCCGTGTCCCGATAAATTGAACAAAATAACCTTCTTTTCGCCCGTTTCTTTGCATTTTTGGGCTTCGCGAATAGTCGCCGCAATAGCATGACAACTCTCGGGAGCTGGAATGATGCCCTCCGTGCGAGCAAACAGCATACCCGCATCAAAGCTCTCTAATTGCGGAATATCCACGCCCTTCATCATCTTATCCTTGAGGAGTTGCGACACGATGGTACCTGCACCGTGATAACGCAGTCCACCCGCATGGATATTGGACGGTTTGAAGTTATGCCCAAGCGTGAACATCGGCAACAAAGGCGTGTAACCGGCTTCATCGCCAAAGTCGTAGCGGAATTGTCCACGCGTCAGTTTTGGGCAACTATCGGGCTCAGCAGCAATAAACTCGGTCGTCTTGCCCTCCAATATATTATGACGCATAAACGGGAACGCAATCCCACCAAAATTCGACCCTCCACCAAAGCACGCAATGATAATATCGGGATATTCGCCTGCCATAGCCATCTGTTTTTCCGCTTCCAACCCGATAATACTTTGATGAATGGAGACGTGGCTCAACACCGACCCCAACGTGTATTTGCAATTCGGGGTGGTCGTGGCTAACTCAACCGCTTCGGAGATGGCTGTACCCAACGAACCACCGTGCAATGGGTCGCGTGTCAAAATATCCTTCCCTGCCCGTGTGGACATCGAAGGCGAACCCTCCACAACGGCTCCAAAAGTACGCATGATGCTTGACCGATAGGGCTTTTGTTGCATCGTAATTTTCACCTGATACACAGCCGCCTCCAACCCAAAAATTTTCGCCGCATACGACAAAGCCGCTCCCCACTGCCCTGCACCCGTCTCGGTAGTAACGTTAGTCGTGCCTTCCTGCTGGGCATAATAGCACTGTGCCAAAGCCGAATTGATTTTATGCGAGCCCAACGGATTGGTCGATTCGTTCTTAAAATAGATGTGTGCTGGTGTGCCAAGAGCCTCTTCCAAAGCGTATGCACGCACCAACGGAGTCGAACGATAATACTTATATTTGTCCAGCACGGCTTCGGGAATATCTATCCATGGATGCTCAAAATCCAGCTCCTGCACACAACATTCACGTGGAAAAACTTGTGCCAAATCATCTACAGTCATCGGTTGTTTCGTAACGGAGTGGATAGGCAACATCGGTTTATTGACCATGTCTGCTTGGATGTTGTACCATTTCGTGGGGATTTCGCTCTCTTGGAGGATAAATTTCTTTTGTTTTGCCATCTTTTTGGATAAAATTTTTGTTGCGAAGATATAAAAAATCCATTTTTCCAACGATAAAATATCACATCTTTTGGGAAAAAATTTTTGCACAATGAAATTATTTTTTTGCGTTTTTTATCCCTAAATTTATGGCTTCCTTAAACGCTTTTTGAATATTTTACTTTGATTTTTTTGGCAACTAAAATGAACAAAAATCATTTTTTTATTTTTTGTTATAAAAATTTGTGTAACTTTGTGCGAATGTAGCATTATGATGGGAAGAGTATTAGATGGGTGAAGATGAGATGATTTTAGCGGGAGAAAATTTGGGAAGGTGTGGCTGTTAAGTGGGCTGAATCTTGGTTTTGAATAATTTTAATTTTATATATACAATGTCGAAAATTTGTCAAATCACCGGCAAACGTGCCATGGTGGGGTGCAATGTTTCGCATTCGAAGCGTCGGACAAAACGAACCTTTGATGTGAACTTGTTCCGTAGAAAGTTCTACTGGGTAGAACAGGATTGCTGGATCTCGTTGAACGTGAGTGCAGCGGGATTACGTACTATTAACAAGATCGGTTTAGATGCTGCCATTCGGCAAGCCGCTGAACGTGGTTATTTATAAAGAAAGGAGAAAATTATGGGAAAAAAATCCAAAGAGGCTCGTGTACAGGTAATTTTAGAATGTACAGAACACAAAGATAGCGGGTTGCCAGGTACCTCTCGGTACATTACAACCAAGAACCGTAAGAATACTTCTGAGAGGTTGGAATTAATGAAGTATAACCCTATTTTGAGGCGATATACTTTGCACAAAGAAATCAAGTAAGTAACCAAAAACGTATAAATTATGGCAAAGAAGGCGGTAGCAACGTTTCAAACCGGTAACGTAGGTCGTAACCACTCCAAATGTATAAAGATGGTCAAATCTCCGAAGACGGGTGCGTACATCTTTCAGGAAGAAATAGTGGAAAATGAAAAAATAAACACCTACTTCAAGTAGTCGTTCACAAGTTTACTTTTTTGGTAATGATGTGATTGTGGTATAAAACTCGTTAGAGATGATTTTCGTTTTCTAATGAGTTTTTGCTTTTTATAAAATACTTAAAATCAATAAGTTATGAACAGAAATTTATTTTTAACGCTATTATTGGTAACGTTTTTATTTCAGTCAATTCATAGTTTTGGGCAAGAAGAATACGGTTTTACGCCCATCACTGTGGAAAAAGAGTTTACACCGAACGGTTTTCAATGGTTTCGTGATGCGTTATTGCTGATGGCAGGCGATAAAACAAAAAGCAATGCGATGACGATTGGTTGGGGAGCCGTAGGCACGCTGTGGTCAAGAACCGCTCTGACAGTGTATGTGGCACAAAAACGCTACACCAAAACCTTCATGGATAATTCACCGTATTTTACCGTGCTGGCTTTTGAGGGAGCGGAGGCACAAAAAATCTTGCGATATATGGGCAGCCATAGCGGACGAGATGGCGATAAGGGAAAAGCGTTGCAACTCCACACGGCTTATACAGCCAACGGAACGCCCTATTACACAGAAGCAAGTATGATTATTGAATGCAAAAAAATGTACGAAGCACCTTTTGACCCGAAGGGCTTTAAGAGTGAAGCACCGCAAAAAATGTACGCTAATTTCCCTGCTGGGATACACACCATGTACATCGGTGAAGTAGTGAACGCTTGGAGAAAATAAGTATGGAACAAATTGTATTACGACCCTCGCTCAAGTGGTGGTTGGTCAAAAAAAGTTGGATTTTAGTGTTGTTGGTTTTGGGCTTGTTCGTGCCACTTTTTATGCCAGAAATAAGTGGCATGGGGGCTTTAATTTGGTATGGGGGCTTGCTTGTAGTGGGAGTTTTGCTTTTGGTTGATTATCTCAAAACGGCTGTTTATACGCATTGGACCATCACAGCAGAACAAATCATTATTTACAAAGGCATCCTCGTCAAGACGGTTGATTACGTTGAATTATACCGCGTTAATGACTACAAAGAACGTCAAAATTTCATTGAGTCCATCTTTGGTTTTACGTCTTTGTACATCCATTCGACCGATTCGTCGCACAGTTCGATAAACATTTACGGTTTGAAGAAAAATCCTCGTCTTGTCCCAACCATTCGTGATTTGGTGGAAAAACAAAAAGCGGATAGACGCATTTACGAACTTGCCAACAAATAATTGCCGATGGATAAGCACGATTTTCGGATTGTTTTTATGGGAACGCCCGCTTTTGCAGTGGCTTCATTAGAGGCGTTAATCCAAAATGGATACAATGTTGTGGCAGTCGTTACGATGCCCGATAAACCGTCTGGACGTGGGCAAAAGTTGCAATATAGCGATGTGAAAGAGTGTGCTTTGGCGAATAACTTGCCTCTTTTGCAGCCCACCAATCTCAAAGACCCGCAGTTTATCGAGGAACTTCGCTCGTATCAAGCGGATTTGCAGATAGTGGTTGCGTTTCGGATTTTGCCCGAAATCGTTTGGGCGATGCCACGTTATGGCACTTTCAACCTGCATGCGGCTTTGTTGCCACAATATCGTGGGGCAGCACCTATCAACTGGGCTATTATAAATGGCGAAAAAGAGACGGGTTTGACGACTTTTATGCTGCAACAAACGGTGGACACGGGTGAGATGATTTTACAGGAAAAAGTGCCTATTGGAGAGGACGAAACGTTTGGCGAGTTGTATGACCGATTGAAAGAAATTGGCAAGACGCTCGTTACGCAAACAACGGATATTATCATCGAAAGTGCCTCTAAAAAGATGCCTGTTCCGACCACCATTCAACCTGAGGTTGAAATGAAACCCGCTCCAAAAATCTTCAAAGAAATGTGCGAAATAGATTTTTCACAAACCGCAGAGCAAATTCGCAACTTTGTACGAGGACTTTGTCCCAATCCGTGTGCGTGGGCAAATATCACCATCGCCAATCATTTTTTTGAACGGGTGAAAATCTATAAAGTGTCTGTTGGAAACGGTTTAATAACGATTCCGTGCAAAGACGGCATGGTGTCTATTGACGAACTACAACTGCCAGGCAAAAAACGTATGCGTGCCAAAGATGTCCTTAATGGACTTGCACACTAAAGATTCTTCCTCCCTCTGCGTTCGTAGAAGTAGGCAGTCGAAGTAATCGAATCTATGTCGCCTTTTTTGTACCCTTCGCCATCTTGCTTGTGATAGGTGGTCTGTACACGCCGCAAAATCAACGAGATTTCGGGCAGGTAAGCGGTTGTCGTCACGTGATAAGGTTTCTGCTCAAAAACACCTGTATTAGCGTCTTTTAGGTAGGTTTGTTGCACTACGCTATCTTGATAGTAAGCATAAACATCTTTGCTAATCTCGGTATTGGTTGCTGGGTCAGTTTCGTTCCATGTTGCGTCTTCTGCAGCCGTTTTTGTGTAACTAATTGTCTCAATTTCAGATGTTTGGATTCGTTCAATCAGTTGTCCGTCTGTATTAAATATATTTTCGTACTGCGTGATGGTATTGGTTACGGTTTTAGTGGCATCTTCAACCACTTCGGTGCTTTCGTGTTTTTTTACTACAAAAAAATTATCGTATTCATATTCGGCCGTAACTGTGGTTTGTTTAGTGCCTTCTGTGGTGATTTCTTCCGATTTTTCCAATTTGCCATTGGTGGCATTGTATTCATACGTTGCTTCTGAAGTAGTGGATCTTATGGTGTATTTGATAGGATTGGTGGAGAGATAATCATAGGTGTACGTGGTTGTTTCGTTGGTTTCAGCGTTCTTTTCCACAACGGTTTCTATAAAATCTGCCTCATCGGTGCTTATAGCCGCATTGTAAGAATAGGTATAGACGTAATGTGTGGTTTTGCCGTCCTTCGTTATTTTTTGTTCGGATCTAATGAGGCGATAATCACTATTACTTGGATAGACAGGAGTGCGTTTGTGCTTACAAGCGACAAGAGACAACAATATCAGCGTTGCTATAACAAAGTTTATTCCTCGTTTCATACATTTAATACATTTGTGGCGAAGGTAATAAATTTGTTTGAAAAAAATAATATTTTTTGTGTATTTCAATTTTTATACTACCTTTGCAAGAAAGTGGATATGAAACGCTTGCTTCTAATATCTCTTATCTTTTCATTCTCCTCTTTTTTGTGTGCAAAACATTGTAAAATTTTAGTTCCCGATACGCTAATCAAGCAACGCATTGATTATGTGGATATTATGGCAAATATACAAGGAGACAGTTGTGATTTAACAAAGATCTCGCAATCTAATGATGTATATTTGGTTTTTTATGACTATATAGACCCTGAAGACACTACTAATTATTATTGTAAAGAACATAATACATTCTATTTTTATAATCGAAATGGCGATACTATAACAAGAACAGGTTTTGAAAATAATTTGTTACGTGCACATTATCCTATCGTACAAGTTGTTCTCAATAAATTTCCAAATAATACATTACAAAAGCCATTTGTAGGTAAATGCGAGTGGGAACACAGTGTTACAAAATCTATTGAAGGAAAAATTAAAATGACACAAAGTGGCTTTTATCGTTTATTATTGCCAAATCATACCTACGATTCGACATTTTTGGTGCATAGTGTTATAGATTATAAGGATGTTTCATCTGTAATACATAATTATCGTTTTTATGTTCCATTATTTCCTTATCCATTGTTTGAGAGTGAAGAAGGTTACCTACAAGGTGAGTTAGCCTATCAAGTATCGTATTATTTCCCTATTACTGACGAATTATTAGAAAAATATATTGTTGAAGAGCCACCTATTGAACTAAATGAATGGAATGATGAAAATGCTCAAAAAGGGATTTTAAAGTATGGCCCCTCCCCCGTTATGGATATATTGAATATAAGGTATAAACTTACAGAAGCACAAGAGGTCAACTTACGACTTTTTGATGAGTCTGGGAATCTACTATATAGTCAATTCTTGCGTGAAGAAGAAGGTGTACACGAAGCGAAAATAAATATGAATTCATTAAAATCAGGCGTGTATATTCTTTATATAAGTATGGGAAACCAAGTAGAAACTCATTTAGTATTAAAACTATGAAAAGGCAGATACTGATATTTTTATTTATTAGTTTTGTCTTGTATACATTTGCTTATACTCAAGACGATAT
>JBGUYG010000094.1:0-16215 GCA_045118535.1 Paludibacteraceae bacterium | reverse complement strand
GATTTATCCGATGAAGAGTTTATCAAATTTATGCGTGAGTGTATGACAGTTAACGGATTTACGCAAAATGCGTGTATCTTGCACACTGATAGATATTATCTTTTGTTGCCCGACAACTCGATGATTGACTTAGGTGAAAACCTGTCTTTGGATGAAATAAACCAAGTTTACAGTCAGCGTGTTCTCGCTCGGGATTTATCTTTTGTTTTTGATTCAGTGGCAAGACCTCAAAATTCTATAAGTTTTTTGGCATTTTCAAAATTAGGACTAAGTTATCTTAGAGAATCTTTTAAAAACGTATAATATGAAACAAAAAATAAAAGTTCAAGAAACCCCCAAGGCACCCTGCAAGGTTATTTTCCTTGATATAGATGGTGTTTTGAATACAGGAGAGTACTTTGCGTCCCTGAAAGGCAAAGGTTTGCCCACTGAGGATTCTTTTGGTACTCTCTTTTCTCCCCAAGCGGTCGCAAATCTTCAACAGATAGTTGAATCTACGGATGCTCAAATTGTTGTTTCGTCTTCGTGACGTTTTGCGGGTCTTGATATGTTGAGGCTGATGTGGAAAGAGCGTCATTTGCCTGGCAAGGTGTACGACATTACATCACTTTTTGTGGCAGATGACTATATCCGCACCTATATGGAGGATGAGGGGCACGATTTTTGTGAGGCAATGACAGTGGCAAGAGAAATGGAAATCTCTACTTGGCTACAAGACCATCCCGAAGTATCAAATTATGTTATCTTGGACGATTTTGAGTCATTCCGCCAACTTGCTCCGCACCATGTACCAATCAATGCCGACACAGGCATCACCGACACCGATGTTGAAAAAGCAATAAAAATTTTAAATATATAAAGATATGAAAAAGAATGAAGTTTTAGAATTGCTCAAAAGTAAAAATCGAAATTTTAGATTACCGAAAAACGTAGATTTCTCTATTGAGGATAATATTTTAACAATTGAACTTCCAAAAGAAGGATTAACATCCAACATGCAAACTGATGAGGCTGCATTTGAAGGATGGGTGATATGCCTCAAGGCATGGATTCCGAACATTCAAAAAGTGATTATCCGAAGTCAGGTGAAAGAATATCCTACTACTAATGAACACTATAATAGATTTCTCTATCGAGTTATGAAATTTATAGAAACATATTCGTGGGTAGAAGCGGATGAGTTCAAAGAAGAAATAAAAAAGTTCAAAACAAACAAATTAATGGTTAATGTTCCATCGAAAGAAGCGGAAAAAAGAGCAGAACATGAAGAAGCCATACTTGAGAGAGAATTTTGCTCAAAAGAAAAAGGGAACTTTGATGCTATTGACCACCAATTACCGGTACATCTCTTCAATGGGAAAGTAGGTAAGAAAATGTCTTTGACTCCGAGTAGTTTCTTGGATATTTGGAGTATAAAGGAAAATGTACTAAATATCTATGAACTAAAACTTCCGAAAAATAAAAAAGTCGGCATTATTTCAGAATTAATGTTTTATGTAAATGTTATGACTGATATTATGACACATAACATCATTATTCCAAATACATCTGTTTATAGGTCTTTTAATCAATTATACGAGATGCAAGAAAAAAATAATTGTAAACAAATTAATGGCATCTTCTTGGCAAGTGCATTGCATCCAATGATTGAGCAACGGAACGAGGAAGTCATAGCAATTCTAAATAATGGAACCTTTAATATTCCTACAAAATTTTTACATCAAACACTGTAACAGTATGCAAGAAGAAATTAAAAAATACCCGCAAACCAAGTTTCAAACGCAACAAGAAGAACGTCAAAAGCAACTAATGCGGTCGAAATCTCCTCTTTTTGAAGGAGCAAAAGGAGAGTTGTTTTATATTGAAGAAAAGAAGCGTTGGTTACCATCTTCAAAAATTATTAACCGCCGAGAGAGCACAAAGAATCTTTATAAAGGGATTCGTCAATCCGCACTTGCATATTTTGAACTGAATGACATTGCGTGGTGGAAGCAAAGCGAAGAAAGATATTTTCCAACAGGACATTTAGTGTCTTCGCAAATCCATTGTCTGAATCATCTATTTGCTATTCGGGCAGACTATGACGCCGTGCTTCAAGTAATTAAAGCTGTTCTGCCTGAAATTAAGGAAATTTTGCCTTCGCCAATTGATGAGAAATTCTGTGAAATGGATGAGTTCCCCTACAAAACTCCCTCGTACATCTCCTTTGAGTTTACATGCAATAACAAACTCTATCTAAAAGAACGCTGTAATAAACGCGGTGCCAATTGCACATCAGTGGATGCTTTCGTCTATGCTAGAGATAAAGCATACAAGTTTGTCTTAATACCCATTGAGTGGAAATACACCGAACACTACGAAAAGACCGATGAGGAGTACAAAGCAGATGAAAATATAGTAAATAGTCGCTATCGTCACCTTGCGGAATGTGAAGATTCAAATCTCGACGGTTGGAAAGATGCGTATTATTGGGATCCTGAGTACGAACTAGTTAGACAAACATTACTGATGGAGCAAATAATCCGCGAACAACCATTCACAGCACATAGATATGAGCATATTTTGGTTTGTCCGAATGGTAATACTGAAATGAGAATTGATGCAGAAAGTTTCAAAAATTCTCTCAAAAACCAATCCAAATTCCGCATCATTGACCCGCAAGAGTTACTAACTCCTATTGTAAATAATACGAAGTATGCTAATTTAATCCAATATCTTCAAACACGTTACTGGGAAAAATAATTTTTCGTAACCAATAATTTATTGATAAGAGTGCCACAAGTTGGCACTTTTTCGTTTTAAATTTGCAACAAATTTCTAAAATTAAATTATTATGACACAACAAAACAACGAAACGAAGCAATCTCAACCCGTAAAAAACGTTCAAACCAAACTTGGTTACCTGCCCACATACGAAGAAAACGTGTTCAAAGGTGGACGAGAAGGCATCACAAAAGGCAAATTCCACGATATGTTCATGGCTGGCGATGGGCATGAGTTGGAGGATTATGTGGACGAAAATGGCGTCTTTCATCTTGCACACGCCAAGGCAATTCATTCATCGTCTATGTTAGCGTACAACTTCTTTCATTGGGTGAGTCCAGAGCATCCATTCCGATGGGAAGAAATTGAATTTGATAAAGTATATTTTGAAGTCAAATTTCCCATTATGACGAAAGCCACAGAGGGTCGCCCTGTCAATCGTCCAGCAAATATGGACGTTGTACTTATCAGTAAAGGTTGCAAATACATGCTGTGTATCGAAAGCAAGTACACGGAACATACCAAACCCTCAAAAGCCGAGTTTGCAGACGCCTATTTCGACCCTTCGTGCTACTATGCTGGGAATCCTTACATCGATCCGTTTATCAGAATGGCAAAGCATTACAACGGGAAAAGCGACGGCTATTATGCGGGCATTAAGCAAGCCATTAGCCACCTTATCGGACTCACGAACATAAGATATGATGCCAACGCTTTGACGTGGTTCAAAGCCAATAATCCGTTTATTGAACCCGAAGTGCTGGCGAAAATTGATGCAAATACACAAACTATTTTTACGAATCTACTCTACTACAACCTCGAAATGGAGGATAAAATTTATGACGACAAACGAAGTTACCCGAATTTGCTTCTAAAATTGTTACGCAAGCATCTGAAGCGGAATTTCAATATGAAGAATGAATTCGAGCATGATTTATTATGCAATTTTATTGAGACATATCCAAAACTGTACGACCATGTTTGGTGGTGTATGTGCGAAGATGAGGACAACTATGAAGCTTCAGACAAAAATTTTATCGAACTTTTGCACTATTTGAATGATCGTTATGTGTTGTACCTTATGCCTCATTTCCCGCTCCCAGATGAGTATGATAGTGCCGACCAGTATCTGACGGACATCGTGATGGAAGGTGCTCATAAGCGTTATCAAGGCGAACTGAGCGAGGAGGTAATGGAGCGTATAAAAAGTGAGTTGGAGGTTATTCATTATCGCCATTGGGCAGACCGTTTTTTAGTTACGATGGATTATGTTCGTGCGGCACATGAAAATGGTTTTTGCACGGCTCCAGTTGCTTTTCAATTGTCGGGAAGTGTGGTTTGTTACGCTCTCGGAATCACCGATATTGACCCGATTAGTGCGGGATTGAATGCAAATAAGTTGTTGTATACTCCCATCGTACTTGACATGGACATTGAGTGTTCGTCCGCAGGAAAAAGGTTTATTGACGATTACCTCGTCGAAAAATACTACAACGCAATATATGAAGAGTGTGCAGATTATGAAGGAAAATACTCTGACTATTATTTTGGCTTATTGGAGGGTTTGTTTAGGGAATATATTCTTGAGTACTTTGTTATTGATATTGTGGAGAAAACGATTGCAGCCACAAACGATGATATTGATCTCCGCACGTTGCCTTTTGATACACCCGAACAGATACTTTTTTTTATTGCGGACCAAAAATGGCAAGAATATACGCCTTTTAGTGAAACCGATATGCAACAACTACGATCCCTTGAGAAGCCCACTTTTGAAGATGTTGTGCGTGTTTTCATCAAACGTGAGCCCACGAATAGTTTCTCTCGTGAATACGCTTATCCTCGTGTGGTATTGTTTTTGCGTCTGGCATGGCTCAAAATGCACTATCCTGAACAGTTCCAAATGGCTGTGAATAAAACAAAAAAAGAATGGGTAAAAGAAGCAATAGTAGATGCAATTGATAAGGCACAACGGCCACCAGAAGATATGAATAGGTCGTATGAGGAAGATTTAGAAGATTTTAACAGGAGGTATGAAAAAGATTCTAACAGGAGGTATAAGGAAGCAGCAAGAATGATAAAATCAACGTTAGAAAGACTTACGGCTTTGAAAGGTATCAATAGGATCTATATAAAAAAGATAGCGTGGTGGCACCGTGAAGGTTTAGTTGATTTAACAAACGAGCAAGATTTAGCAAAAATCAATATCTTTTTAACCAAATTTTTAGCATCACCAATATGTGAGTTACACAATGAACATTTTACATGCAAAGAAAAAGGCACTAAAATGCCGTTTGACGAAATGCCAAAATTAGTGTTGATGGATGCGAATTAACTTTTATCGGATTGGAGAATGCAGGCAAAAAATACCTTTGTAAAAAGATTAAATCAAGAGAAGATTTTTATGAATTTAAGCCCTATTTAGAGAACTAGTGTGTCATAGACGATGCGGAAGGTGCCATCAGTGTAGTTGCCTCTCGTTGAAATAGCGATGGGAAACAGATTTGCATAAAGCAAAAAATCCGTACCTTTGCAAAAAAACAACTATTTTTACCCGCTTTCCTACCACTCACGAGCGAGAGTCGCACACAAAATCTCGGTAGTTATCGGGATGAATGACCGTAAACGTGTGGTCGGGGTAACTTTTGGCAAACGTGTCAGTAAGTCGCACCGACCGCTCTGCATTCCATTTGCATTCATACGCATGTAACACACCGTCCACCTCTTCGATATAATCAATCTCCTGCTGTTGCTGTGTCCGCCAAAAATAACTTTTGCCATAAAACTGATGGTAGGCATTGTACTTGATGCGTTCGCTGATGACATAGTTTTCCCATAACGCCCCCACATCTTGCCGTAAATTCAGCGGTTTAAAATCACCAAGTAACGCATTGCGAACACCATTATCGTAAAAATAAACCTTGCGACTCTTTTTCAATTCTGCACGCACATTACGGCTAAATGAACGCAGATGAAAAATAATATACGACTTTTCCAACAAATCCATATAACGTTGCACGGTCAACGAATTGAGCCCCAACATCCGTCCCAACGCATTAAACGACACTTCGCTACCTATTTGTAAAGCCAACGCTTGAAGCAACTGCTCTATAATTTCAGGTTTACGCACATCTTGGAAGGCAAAAACATCTTTGTACAAGTAACTGTTTACGATATTCGTCAATATCTCGCGTTCCTCGCCTTGGTGATTGATTACGTCAGGATACCCTCCATAAAGCAGACGATGCTCCAGCAAACGCCTCTCATCTTGTGCTCCGAAGTGGGCAATCAACTCTTCCGCAGCCATCGGATACAGCACAAATTCATACTTCCTGCCCGTCAGTGGTTCGTTGATAGAGTTGGACATATCCAACGCCGAAGAGCCTGTAACGACCATTTGTTTCTCGGGAAAATTATCAATCAAAAGTTTGAGTGTTATGCCGATATTCTGCACTCGTTGTGCCTCATCTATCAAAATCAAATCGGCGTTCCCTATCCCAGCACGTAATTTGGTTGAAGTGGGGTTCGTGAGCTTTTGCCGCACATCGGGCTCATCGCAGTTCCAATTGACCACTTTATGGGTGCCGTCGGCTTGCAAAGCACGCAACAAAGTCGTTTTGCCAACTTGACGTGGACCAATCAGAATGATGGCTTTACCCCGAAACATCCGTGTTTGAATCTTGGATTTTAGAACTCTTTCTATCATAATCGTTGTAAATTTTCGGTTGCAAAAGTATCATATTTTTTTATTATAATCAAAAATTATTATAAGCTTTTTTTATTATAATCGAAAATTCTTATAATTTGCTTTATGCGTTGCTGGTCGAAAAGCAAAAAAGAATGGCGAGTATAGCCTAAATCGGCAACTTTTCAATCGAACAAATTTGCATAAATCAAAAAATCCGTACCTTTGCAAAAAAACAACTATGTTGCCTACCATTACAAAGCCACAAACAGAAAATCATCCATTGCAGCCGTTTCTGCCACCGAACGCCAAACTGCTGTTGCTCGGTAGTTTTCCGCCACCGCAAACACGCTGGTGTATGGATTTCTTTTACCCAAATTTTCAGAACGATATGTGGCGAATTATAGGGCAGGTTTTCTTCGGCGACACGTTGCATTTTGTGGAACCAAGCCCTGAGCACAAATTTCGTTACGAAGCCATTGTGGATTTTTGTCGGACGAAAGGCATTGCTATTTATGACACCGCACAGGTCGTCAGACGGTTGCAAGGTAATGCGTCCGACGAACATTTGGATGTTGTACAGCCAACTGACATTGCGGCTTTGCTACGCCAAATTCCCACGTGCCACGACATCTGTTGCACGGGTCTGAAAGCCGCAGAAACGCTATCAATGCTGTTGCAATGCCCTATCCCAAAAGTTGGCACGTACGTCGAGACCACGTTCGACCTTACCTATGACGCAAGCCACACTACCCACAACCCAGCCCGTCAGGTGCGTTTCTGGCGTATGCCTTCCACCTCGCGTGCCTACCCACTCTCCCTCAACACCAAAGCCACTCTATACCAGCAAATGATGAAGGAAGTGGGGGGGGGTGATGGATTTTCTGATTGATTATTTCGAGGATAAAAAATTCCATAAAAAACAAAATAAGATTTAATAATATGGTAAACATCTTCAATTTCGAAGTGCGAAAATTAAGCATAAAATTGTTGTTAAAATGTTCTGATAAAGAAAAGTAAGACAGGTTTGACATAAAGTGATTTTTTTATTAACAAAAAGGTAACATTGAACCACAAACTTATCCGTCAATATATCTCCAAAAATACTAATTTCCGCATCGTAGACGACTTTTTTATTGCAAAAATATACATAAAATCAACCAAGACCAAGAGAAAAATTAAATTTTAAAACATCCAAAGAGTTGTTTTAGAATATTATCACTAATTTTTGTCTCTGATGTTGAATCTGCGTTGGCACGAAGGTCCCGTGGCTTTGATAAATAAAAATACGAAAAAATATGCCGTTGTGCCGAAAATAAAATCTATGTTCCCGCTTGCCTTTAAGGAAAAATCGTAAAATTCCACAAATTTACCCTTCCAAAAATCAAATCTACACAAAGCATTTTTGCAATAAATAAACATTTTTGCAACATTAACATTGCATTTTTGTTTTTTTTATAAAAATTTTGTTGTACCTTCGCAAAGCGTTTCGGTATTTTTTGTAGAAGTTTAGGTGAAATAATCGGGGGCGTTCGCTCATAGAGTACGGGAAATAGCACAAGTTTAGGATATAAAACCATAAATAAGTATATGGAAAAACATAAATTTAAGACTATTGGCATCATTGGTGGAATGGGTCCCGCAGCAACGGCAGACTTGATGAACAAAATCATTGATATGACCGAAGCCGCAAAAGACCAAGACCACATCCCCATGCTCGTAGATTCAAACACTTGTATTCCCGATAGAACATTGGCAATTTTAGAAGGTGGCGAAAGTCCCGTGCCACAGATGTTGCGTTCGGCAAAGCGTTTGGAGCAAGCGGGAGCGGATTTCTTGATTGTCCCGTGTAATACAGCACATTTTTTCGTTCCGCAACTGCAAAAAGAGGTCGGCATTCCGTTCCTCAATATGCCTCAAGAAACAGGTAAGTTGTTGCAACAAAAAGGCATAAAACGTGCAGCGGTGTTGGCAACGAATGGGACATGCCAGAGTGGACTTTATGAAAAAGTGCTGACTGAAGCGGGCATCGAGACGCTTTATCCTTCGCCCGAACAGCAAAAATTGGTGATGAGCCTGATTTACGATTACATCAAAAAAGGCATCACCGACCCGAACAAACTGCCACGCGAAGGCGTTGTTGCGATGATAAAAGACTTGCACGCTCGTGGGGCTCAGGCGTTGTTGTTGGCTTGTACCGAATTGCCGTTGGCGTTCAGTATTTTAGACCTGTATGATGACACTTGCGTGGATCCGACCTCCGTATTGGCGTGTGCTGCGATTCAAAAAGCAGGTGCAACGGTTAGAAAAAAATGACAGATAAAATAAAGTTTAACTTAAAAAAGAATTCTTATGTCTAAATTAAAAGAATCATTGGCACTACAGATCTTTTTGGCTTTAGGTCTTGGTGTTGTGGCAGGTTTGTGCTTTTTGTGGGCTGACCAAGTAGCGTTCCCAGTAAAATGGCTCAAACCTTTTGGAACAATCTTCATTAACCTCTTGAAGTTCATCTGTGTGCCCATCGTGCTCACTTCGATTATTCAAGGTGTGGTTTCGTTAGGTGATCCTAAAAAAATCGGTTCTATCGGTGGTAAAACTATTCTTTACTACTTGTGTACGACCATGTTTGCTATCACGATCGGTTTGATTTTGGCAAACTTGTTCACCTTCCCCGTTTTGGAAACGAGTGGTGCTGAATATGCAGCTAAACCTCCCGTTCCAATTATGGACACAATTATTAAAATCTTCCCAACTAACATCCTTGCTCCAATCGTAAGCATGGATATGTTGCCCGTTATCGTTATCGCTTTGTTCATCGGTTTCGGTATTATCTTGACAGGTGAAAAAGGCAAAATCGTTAAGGACGTTAACGATGGTTTGGTAGAAGTGTTCATGAAGATTATGCACGGTATCATCTCTTTGTCTCCTTACGCAGTATTCTGCTTGATTACTCCTGTGGTTGCAGAGAATGGTCCTAAGGTACTTGGTTCGTTGGCTTTGGTACTTTTGTGTGCTTATATCGCTTACGCTGTACACGTTTTCGTTACTTACTCTACGGCCGTTTCGGTTTTGGGTAAAATGAATCCATTGAAATTCTTGAAAGGTGGTTCGGAGGCTTTCTTGTTCGCTTTCACGAGTACTTCTTCTGCTGCAACAATTCCAATTTCGTTGGAGTGTGCAGAAAAGAACTTGGGCGTTCGCAAAGACGTAGCAAGTTTCACCTTGCCATTGGGTGCAACGATTAACATGGACGGTACGGCAATCTACCAAGGTGTTGCTGCAGTATTTATCGCAAGCTGCTACGGTATTGATTTGACCATTGGTGATATGATTACGATCATCTTGACGGCTACTTTGGCTTCTATCGGTACAGCAGGTACACCAGGTGCAGGTATGATTATGCTCGCTATGGTGTTGGAGTCTGTTGGTTTGCCTGTTGAAGGTATCGCTCTCGTGTTCGGTGTTGACCGTATCTTCGATATGGGTCGTACAGGTGTGAACGTATTGGGTGACCTTTCTGCAGCTGTTATCGTAGACCGTTCAGAGAAGAAAAAAGAAGGATTGGTTGACTAATCACTGAGAAATTTTCTATAAAACATTACTCGGAAAGTCAGGACGAAATGTTCTGGCTTTCTTTTTTTATAATTGAGAGAAAGAGGATGGTCACAACAGCTCGGGAACGTTTGGCAGAGTGTGTAGAACAGTATCGCAAAATAACCCAGCGGTGTTAGTGTAGATAGCGTATCAAAAAAGAGAAACCCCATCAGGTTTCTCTCTTTTTATATGGATTGTAGCGGGACCCAGGATTGAACTGGGGACCTCATGATTATGAATCATGCGCTCTAACCAGCTGAGCTATCCCGCCAAAATCAACTCAACAGCATCCACGAAGGTAAAACTTTTATCAGAATTAAAAAAATAAAAATATCTTTGCACGACATTCTTACAAAAAAAACTATAACTTATTGAACTATACACGATATGAAACGACATTTTTTACTTCTTATTTTTATGCTATTTTGTTGCGGGCAAGTGTTTGCAAATGGTGATGTTAGTGGCAAAATAGTAGATGCAAATAGCGGAAATCCATTGGAAATGGTGGCTGTGCAGGTTTTTGTCTTAAAAAATAATGACACGGTTTTTGTTACGGGCGTGCAAACCGATTTGTACGGCAATTTTCTACTACCCAAGACGGCAAATGGTAAGTATATACTACGTTTTTCGGCATTAGGGTATAAAACACAAGATAAAATAATCACTGTTGCCGACCAAGATGTGGCTGTTGGAGCGGTGCGTCTGAAAGAAAATGTGCAAGAATTAAGTGCGGTGCAAATCACGGGTAAAGCCGCTGAGATGACCGTCAAAGGAGATACGTTGGAGTACAATACCGCAGCTTATTCCCTCAACGAAAACGCTATGGTAGAGGATTTGCTCAAAAAAATGGCAGGTGTGGAGGTCGATAAAGACGGAAACGTTACGGTCAATGGCGAGTCTATTGCTTCTGTGCAAATTGATGGCAAAAAATTCTTTGGTTCGGACGTCCAAATGGCGACCAAAAACATTCCTGCTGAGATGATTGACAAGATACAAGTGGTGGATAATAAATCCGATATGGCGAAACTGACGGGTATCGAAGATGATAACACCGAGCGAATCATCAACCTCAAACTCAAAGAAAACCGCAAGAAAGGCTTGTTTGGCAACTATGTTGGAGGTTTGGGAGCCGATTGGATAACCGACAATGGCGAATGGTTTGACTACAACAACAGCGAGTTTGGTGCCAATAGTTCCGACAAAGCCCAATACTTTTTCAAAAACGACTGCCGCTACAACGCCAATCTGTTCACGAATCTGCTCACGGGCGAGAGTCAAACGACCATAGTCGGCAATGCCAACAACACCAACGAGATTCGGAGCGGACGTGGAAGAGGTTTTTGGGGTGGTTCTAATTCGGGCATTACGCGGACGGAAAACATCGGAGTAAACACCAATATAGACGCTTCCAAGAAGGTTGACGGGCTGTTGATAGGTAGCGACGCACAATTTACGCATTCGCATAACAACACGCAAACCAAGCAAAATAAAACGACTTACGGAGACGATGTGGTCTATGATAACACCGATTCAATCAGCAAAATAACGAAGTCTTGGGACGCAAAAGTGAGGTTGGAATTTGAATGGACGATCGACACGCTCAACACGGTCTTTTTTAAGCCAACGATTTCCTATACCAACAACGAGAGCAACGGCTACAACGAGTATATTTATTACAGAGATACGACCGAAATAATCAACGACGGAAACCAGAGCACGTATTCGTTGAGCGAGGATATTTCGGCAGAACTGAACGTGATTTATAACCGCAAATTGCAGAAAAAAGGTCGTGTTTTGACGCTCAACGGCTCGTTTTCGTTCACCAACACGAAGGGCAACACAAGCACGCTTTCGTACGATAATTTGTTAAAAAAAACGCTCATTGACCAATACACGCATAGCGGCAACGATGCCCTTTCGTATTCGCTCAAAGTGTCGTATATGGAGCCACTTTCAAAGGATTGTCGGCATTTGATGGAGATGAATGCCACCTACCGAGCCAACCATCGCGACTCGCACAAAGACCAGTTTTCCAAAAACGAACTCAATGGCGACTACGACTACGATTCGACTTATTCCAATGCCCTCAAAAACAACTTCTATTCCGAGATTGCGGAACTGAATTATCGGTTTTTGTCCGAGCATAGCGATTTGACGGTCGGGGCAAGTATCAATCCTTCGCAAACCCGATCCATCTCGTATTATGGCTCGATTTTGGCACGCGATACGCTGTTGAGTGTGGTGAATTGGAGCCCGAATGTATCGTTTCGGTATAAATTTGGGAAGAAAGAGTTTGCACGGGTTATTTATCGAGGCAATAGCACGCAACCCACGATTACGCAGTTGGAGCCGGTGCGGAATAATTCCAATGCGATGAGTGAAACGGTCGGCAACTTGGGATTAAAACCTGCTTTTACACATCGATTCCGCTTTTTCTATTCGCGTTACAATGAGAAAAGATTTTCGAATCTGATGACGGGTATTCGGGCTAATTTGACGCAAGATGCACTCGTTAATAACACCATTTACGACCAGCGAGGCAAGGTGTATTCGCAGACGGTTAACGCCAAAACAATCCCTTGGAACATTGGTATGCACCTGATGTACAATACGCCGTTTGCCAAAAAACTCTTCCAATTCCACACGCGTACTTCCGCCAACTACCGAAGCCAAGTGGGCTATGTGTTGCGGGAACAACAAACGGACATCATTGAGCAGATGATAGAGAAAAATCAACTCGTTTTGGGCAACAAATCCTTCACGAATAACTTGACTGCCAATGAGAATATTATGTTACGTTTTACGCACGATATTGTGGATATTGGCGTGCGAGGCGATTTTACGTATTCGTACACGACCAACACGTTTAGTTCGACGAAAAGCAACGTTTATAACTGGTCGGTAACGGGTGATTTGCAGTTCCATTTGCCGAAAAGTTGGAATATCAACGCCGATTGCGGTTACTCGGATAAGATTGGTTACGGGAACGATTTGGGCAATATGAGCGAAATAATGCTTAATGCGTCCATCGAAAAGAGTTGGGGTGCGGCGACGTTGAGTATTAAGGCGTTTGATATTTTGAATCAACGCAAAAACGTGGTGCAAGTGGTTGGAGCCGACTACATCAAATACGAAAAATACAACACCTTGCCCACCTATGGGATGATTACTTTCTCGTACAAAATCAACCGTATGGGTTCGCTCAAAGCCACTGGTAGAGCCGCTTTTATGCAAGAGATGATTGATAACAAAGGAGGTATGCCTTCTGGACCTCCACCGATGCACCGATGATTACACGGTTTGCGAAGTGATTTGAAAATCGGGCGTATAGTTTTTCGCAAAAGCCATCAAAACGCGTTTTGCAAGTGGCGTTTCGCTTGTGTAGATTTTGGTGATGTGGGTAGGATATAAATGGTTGTTTTGTGTCCAATAAAGAGCCTCGTATAGTTGTTCAAAAGGCAAAATGACCGAAAATAAACCTTCAGGAGCCAACAAATCGGATACTTTTTTTGCTAATTCGCTCATCGTTAAACTATTCGTGTGACGGGCATTCTGGCGAGCCGTATCGGGTGGAAGCAAACTTGAAAAAAACGGTGGATTACAAATGATTATCTGATAAACCTTATCGGGCAAAAAGGATTGTAACGAAGTTTGAAAAACCGAAATAAACGGCTTATAAATGGATTGTTGAACGTTTTGTGTTGCTTGCTCGTATGCCGAAGAATCCATATCAATCGCATCAATATGAAACGAAAAATCCGAACGTGTCAGCCGTTCTGCCAACATAAGCGACAAAACGCCACTGCCTGTTCCAATATCCAAAACTTCCACATGCGACAAGTTGGCAGGTATCTTGCACCAATTCCCGAGTAGGGTGGCATCTGTACCCACTTTCATCGCACACAAGGCGTGCTGAACGTAAAAAGTGTCAAATTGAAAACCGTCAGACATCAGGGATGATGTTCACAACAATGATCGTGTTCGTGATGATGTTCTGCTGGAGCCAACCATTCCAAGTGATGTTCGTGTTGATGTTCCTCGTGTGTTTCCAAATGTTCGTGCAAAAACATAAAAATGCCACAAGCCACAAACAACACCGAACAAACATACCGAAACCACTTCTCAAAATGCTGTAATTTATGGTTGATATTCCCCAAACTCACCACGCTATACGCCAATAACCACGCTATAATCATAATCGGAACCGCCGAACCAATCCCAAAAACAATCGGCAACAGCCAAGACCACGCAATCGATTGTTCCAACATGATATTGATCATGGTGATGAAATAAATAAGTCGATGAGGGCAAAAAACTACTGCGAATAGTATCCCTAAAATAAATGCACCGATATTCGCATTTTTACCATCTAATTTTTGAATCCATTTATTCACTTGGTCATCGTGGTCGTGATGATGTCCTGCAAAAAAGAGCATCGCACCACACAGAATGAGGAAAATCGCCAAGAATGGTTCGCCGTATTTCCCTAAAAACAGTTGCATACGACTCGTTTGCATCCCCAAAAAGAACGGAATAGCGAGCAGAATGTAGGTTAGAATCTTTCCCAAACCAAAGTACAGCCCTTTTTCGATAACGGCACGTTTATTCGTGATTTCTTTGTCAATATAGCCGATAGCCGTAATGCTCGCAAACAATGTACACGGGTCTACAATCGTCAGTACACCCAACAATAAAGAGGTAAGAATGGGAAAAGTTGCCATAAAAAAAAGAAAAAACACCTGCGTCAAAACGAATCTGACGCAGATGTCTGAAAATTAGTCTTTGAATTTAGCACAAATAAATTCGCGGTTCAAGCGTGCGATATGTTGCAACGAAACGCTTTTTGGACATTCAGCGGCACATGCACCCGTGTTGGTACAGTTACCGAAGCCGAGTTCGTCCATCTTGTTAACCATTGCTTTTGCACGTTGAGCAGCCTCCACTTTGCCTTGTGGTAAGAGAGCCAACTGACTCACTTTTGCAGCCACGAAGAGCATAGCAGAGCCGTTTTTGCACGCAGCCGCACACGCACCGCAACCGATACAAGAAGCCGCATCCATAGCCTCGTCAGCAACGGGCTTGGGAATTGGAATTGCATTGGCATCAGGTACACCGCCCGTATTTACGCTCACAAAACCACCGGCTTGCATAATCTTGTCGTATGCTTGACGGTCAACCATCAAATCCTTTATCACAGGAAAAGCGTGGCTACGCCAAGGTTCAACGGTGATAGTGTCGCCATCGTTAAACTTACGCATGTGTAATTGGCAAGTTGTGATAGCACTATCGGGTCCGTGTGGATGACCATTCACGTACATCGAACACATACCGCAGATACCTTCGCGACAATCGTGGTCAAAGGCGATGGGGTCTTTGTGTTCGCTAATCAACTTTTCGTTCAAAATATCAATCATTTCCAAGAACGAAGCACCTTGAAAGATGTGTTCCAAAGCGTACGTTTCAAAATGACCTTGTGCTTTTGGTCCAGCTTGACGCCAAACTTTTACTTTAATGTTTATATACTTATCCATAATGGCAGTTTAGTTTTTATAATTACGAGTTTTACGTTCGGTAAATTCATAGTCCAAAGGCTCTTTTATCAACTCTGGCTCACTATCTTCGCCCGTATATTTCCAACAAGCAACATACGAGAACTTATCATCTTGGCGTAACGCTTCACCTTCGGGAGTTTGGAACTCTTCGCGGAAGTGTCCACCACAACTCTCTTCGCGGTTGAGAGCATCAACAGCCATCAAACGACCAATTTCGATGAAATCAGCCAAACGAAGAGCTTTTTCCAATTCGTTGTTCAAAGAACTTGCTTCGCCTGGAATATAAACGTTCGTCCAAAATTCTTTCTTGATAGCGTCAATTTTCTTCAACGCTTCTTTCAAACTCTCTGCCGTACGTCCCATTCCAACAAAATCCCACATGACGAGTCCTAACTCTTTGTGGATGCTGTCCACCGAGCGAGAACCTTGAATCTTCATCAGTTTTTCGATTTTGTCTGTGATGGCTTTTTCAGCCTGTGCAAATTCGGGCAAATCAACCGACATACGAGGCACGCCAATCTGGTCGCTCAAGTAGTTTTGGATGGTGTAAGGCAACACGAAGTAACCGTCAGCCAAACCTTGCATCAACGCACTTGCACCCAAGCGGTTAGCACCGTGGTC
>JBGUYG010000093.1:0-58801 GCA_045118535.1 Paludibacteraceae bacterium | reverse complement strand
TTTATGAAAAATTCGTAGCACAAATGCTTACCGCAAATGGAAATAACCTTTACTATTATACGTTCCCTGATAGCAACAATCATAACTATGAAGTGGATTTTTTATTGTCAAAAGGAGACAAAATTATTCCTATTGAAGTGAAGTCGTCAGGATACAAAACACATAAATCCTTGGATGAGTTTTGCAAGAAATTCTCGTCTCGTATTGGCAATCGTATATTGTTGTATTCCAAAGATTATCTTCAAGATGAACAAATTACTTGTTTACCAATATATTATACAGGATTATTGTAATATAAACATATAAAGATATGCAAAAAATACGTTTTTTACTTCTGCTGTTTGTTGCGTTGCCTTTGGTGGCACAGAATAGCAGTTTTGATGATTTCAAAAAGCAACAGAACGATAAGTTCAACCAATTCAAAGCCGACCAACAAGCCGAGTTTGATGCTTTTCGTAAGAAAATGAACGAAGAATATGCCGAATTTATGCGTAAATCGTGGGAATCGTTCCCAGCACACGAAGCCGAGAAGCCCAAAGCCGAAAAAACGCTTCCACCTGTGGTTTATGAAGCCCCCAAACCTCAACCCGCACCTGCCTCGCAACCCAAGCCCATTGATAAACCTCAACCTCAGCCAAGTGCAGGAAAGTCCCAACCAAGCCTTGCTACTAAACCACAGCCAACTCCTCAACCGACCGTTGCACCCAAGCCACAGCCGATTGCCGTGAAGCCCAAGGTGGCTGTTGTTCCTCCTCCACCACCTACGCCCGAACCCATCGCACCTGTCAAACCCCAAGAAGAACCTTACAAAAAAGTGTCCTTCGGCTATTTTGGCTCAACCATCACGATTGGTTTTCCGCAAAACGACAACCTCAAACTGCGTGCGTTGGAAGAAAATGCTATCGCAGACGCTTGGAAAAAACTCTCCGATAGTCGCTACGACATTACGGTCAGCACGGCTCTTAATGCTCGTAAAAGCCAAACGTTGTGCGATTGGGCGTATATGAAAATGCTCCAAACAGCGACCGAAAAACAGTACGGCAAAACCAACGAAGCAGTGCTTATGCAGGCGTTTTTGATGACACAATCGGGCTACCGTATTCGACTCGGCATGAGTAATACCAAACTATATATGCTCGTGGCGAGTTTGTACGACATCTTCAATATGAATTATTATCTGCTTGACGGCACGAAATTTTACAACATAACGGGCGAGAAAAACGTCAATATGCAAATATGCAAAGCCAAATACGGCAAAGAAAAATCACTTTCGCTCCAAATAACGCGACTGCCGAACTTAACGAATACGCCAACATCCAAACGCACGCTGACCTCCAAAAAAGGCGTTGCAGCCTCTGCTAGCGTCAACAAAAACCTCATTGATTTCTTCAACACCTACCCGCAAGCGTGCTTCAATGGCGACCAGAACACTCGTTGGGCTGCGTATGCCAACACGCCGTTGGAAAAATCCATCACAGATATGCTCTATCCCCCTCTCAAAAGGACGATAAACGGCATGAGCGAACGCGAGGCAGTGGGGATATTGCTCAACTGGGTGCAGACAGCGTTTGAATACGGCTACGATGACCAGATTTGGGGTGGCGACCGTGCTTTTTTTGCCCAAGAAACCCTCTATTATCCCTATTGCGACTGCGAAGACCGAGCCATTTTGTTCTCTCGTATCGTACGCGATTTGGTCGGATTGGATGTGGTTTTGCTCTATTATCCGGGGCATTTAGCGGCTGCGGTGGCGTTTAATGAGAGCGTCAATGGCGATTATCTGACCTACAAAAACCGCAAGTATGTGGTCTGCGACCCGACTTATATCAACGCTGGTGTGGGTTGTACGATGCCGAATATGAACAACAAAGAGGCACAAGTAATTGCCCTGAAATAGTATGAAACGTAAGCATCTGGTGGTAATACTGCTGTGTGTCGCAACGATTTTGGTTGCAACGGTTGGGTATTGCGTGTATGATATGTTTTTTCGGGCAAAGGAAAATCAAATGATGTCCACCAATAGTGCGGGTTATGCGGAAAAAGAAATACCGCATGCAGACCCGCTGATTGTGGGTAAGTGGCAAAACACGGATAACCCGCATTGGTACAAGGTTTATTACGATGACTACGACGAGCAAGAAGGGTTGTTTTGGGGTAAAGAGTGGGACGAGTCGGAAGATGTTTTGGAGGAAGATTTGCAGTATCACGGCAACGGCTGGTTTCGTTGGGAGAAAAAAGGCAACGAACTCCACGAATATGCCACGATGGAAATCCGTAATGTGCCGATTCATCGTGCCTGTAAATTGTTGCTATCCACGCCCGATTCGTTGGTGTATCACGATGTTGCCTACAAAAATCAGATTTTCCGTTTCGGGCGTGTGAAATAGGATTGATTCGCCCAACCACATATTGATATATTTTTAAGCCCAAAAATGAAATGCTTTTTTTGCGTATAAAAATGTATCTTCGCGTGTTTGATAAAGTTGAAAAAAATGCGTTGGCGGATTCCGTTTATTTTTCTTGTGGCCATTGTGTCGTTTGCCTCGTGCAGTTTATCCAAGCAAATCAAAAAAGCGGATAAACAGTTTGAGATTGGGGAGTATTATGCCGCTTCGGAACGCTACAAAATGGCGTACAAACGCATCCCAAAAGAAGATAAAAACCTCAGAGCATACGTCGCTTTCAAACAAGCCGAGTGTTACTACCTCATCAACGATTCGCGAGCCATAGCAACCTACAAAACAGCCATCACAAACAAGTATTTCACAACCGATTCGATTATTTTTTTGCATTATGCCTATGTGTTGCAGTATCAAGGGAAGTACGCCGAAGCGAAACAGCAGTATGAAACTTACCTGAAAAATCGTCCCGACGATACGTTAGCAAAAATGGGACTTGCCTCGTGCGAAGATATTGAAAAGATGAAGAAAGAAGGTGGTTTGAGCCGACAAAATATCGCTTTTGAAAAGGATTTTAATCAGAAAAAATCGTCTTCTTTATCGCCCGTTTTTATCGGCAAAAATGCAGATATGCTCCTCTTCACGAGCAATCGACAAGAGCAAAAAGGTGCCAATAAGACCATCAAAAATTTTAGCAAAATAACGGGCAAACCTATCTTTCATCTCTATTCTATTCGGGTGCTTTCGTCGGGCGAGTGGGGCGATATTGAGCAAATCCAACTCTTTGAAGAGGGTGCGGCACAAAACGAGAAAGAGAAGCAAAACGACAAGAAAAATAATCCAATTGAGTACGGTGTTGGCAGTTTTACGGAAGATGGCAAGACGCTTTTTTTCTCTTTTTCGCAGCATATCAATGGCGAAGACCAAGGCACGAAAATATATACGACCAACCGTCTTTCAGGTGAGTGGAGCGAGCCACAAGAGGTGGTTTTGTTCGCAGATAGTAGTATTTCGGTGGCACATCCAGCTATCAATGCAACCGGCGATTTGCTCTATTTCACTTCCGATAAGCCCGATGGATACGGTGGAAAAGATATTTATGTGGCAGAAAAAACGGGCAAAAGTTGGGGAAATATACGCAATTTAGGGCCAACCATCAACACGGCAGGCGATGAGATGTTCCCGACGGTGCGGTCTAATGGAGTATTGTATTTCTCGTCCAATGGACATGCGGGTTTTGGCGGATTAGACCTTTTTGTCGCGACTCCCGACTCGCTCAATCCCAAACTATGGAAAATTCGCAATATGGGTGTGCCGTTCAATTCAAGTTTTGACGACTTTGGCATTACGTTTATGGGCAAAAAAGAGAATGGCTTCTTCTCTTCCAGTCGCCCGTACGGCAAGTATCCAAAAGGATACGACCATATTTATTCCTTCATTCAGCCCGAACCAGAGCTGATTATTGACGGTTATGTGTTGAATACGCGTGATGAAGTGGTGGACGGTGCGACTATTCGTATAGTAGGGAATGACGGCACGAACATCAAGATGCAAGCCAAACGAGACGGTTCGTATAAAATTAAACTCAATAAAAATGTCCGCTATATCATGCTTGCGAGTGCACGAGGGCACTTGAATACCAATCATGAATTTACGACAGACGAAAAAGAGAACCAACATTATAACCAAAATTTCGTGTTGTCGCCCATCTATAGCCCGTCTTCGATAGATAATATCTTTTTTGAATTTGGCAAATGGGAGGTTTCAAAATCGTCCGAACCTGGTTTAAAATCGTTGCTCAAATTGATGCAAGATAATCCTCATATAACCATTGAATTAGCCGCTCACACAGACATTATTGGCGATAGTCTTTTGAACATCGAACTGTCGCAAAGGCGAGCCAATTCGGTCGTAAACTATCTGATTAACAACGGCATTGACCCCGACCGATTGACCCCGATTGGTTACGGTACGAGTAAACCTATTGTGGCAGACGCTCAACTGCACGAAAAGCATTCCTTTATGCCCATCAATCAAGTCCTCGACAAGGCGTATATTTTGACCCTGCCTAAGGAAGAGCAGGAAATTTGCAACCAAATCAACCGCCGAATTGAGTTTAGAGTCCTAAAAACAACCTATAAACTATACTGATGCTCAATATCATCGTTGCCATCTGTCATCATAATGCCATTGGCTACCAAGGTCGGCTTTTGTGTCCTTTACAGGTTGATTTACAACATTTTAGGCAACTTACGTGGGGACAAAAAGTCATCATGGGAAGGAAGACGTACGAAGCGTTGCCGTCTCCCAAATTGCCCAATCGCGAAAAGTGGGTAGTTACTGCCCAAAAAATCACTTTCCCAGACGCTACAGTTTTGCATTCGATTGATGATATTTTGGCATTAGACCGTCCTGATGAAAACATCTGGATTATAGGTGGTGGTGAACTGTATCGCCAGACTCTCCCGTTTGCTCACAAACTATACGTTACCCAAATTGATTACAATGCACCCGATGCAGACACGTTTTTCCCTACTATTTTGCCCACGCAATGGCAGGAAATTAGCAATCAGGCTGGGATGGAAAATCACATTCATTTTCGTTTTTTGGAGTACAAAAAAATAGGAGAATGATTTTCCCCTATTCTTTTTTTATGGACTAAAAATTACTTTTCGTCTGCATTTTTCATTTGTTGCACATACACGGCATGCAAAATTTCCTGACGCCTTACCTCGCTCGGTTTAGCGAACTGTTGACGGCGACGCACTTCTTTTGCAATACCAATTTTATCAAATTTACGTTTGAATTTTTTCAGGGCTCTATCAATGTTTTCGCCATCTTTTACGGGAACTATAATCACGTTGTAGCACCTCCTTTCCCCACAATTTTCTGTATTTTTTTCATATATTTTTTAATTTTCGTTTACGAAGTTACCAATTTTTTTTCTTTTTCCAATTACGATCTTTTTGCGACAAATGCGGATTTTCATTGTCATTCTTTACCTTGCGGTGCTTGGTTTCTGTTGTTTCCTCTGTTTGTTGTAGTACGGGCGGTGCTTCTTCCTTCTTTTCTTTTTTATAAGAACCAAAGACGAGAGCAAAACCTAACGAAAGGTCGATATTACTCAATTTATAAGGAACTTTCTGTTTATTATCAATCGTTGCATATTTCAATGGGATATAATCACATGCCAGCATGAACTGTATACCGTCTTTTGGCATAAGTGTTAAGCCTGTACCAAGACAATTCCAATTGGCACCCACAAACGAATATGTCAAGGCAAAATGGAACCAATTGGCAGGTCGAAGAGCGGCTCCAAGCGTGATTTCTTCGCTAACATATTTTCCAAAAAAGTCCGTTTTAGAATAAAGTCCAATGTCAATCTTATCATTTACAAGCATCAAATCGGCTCCTACATTTAACTTTGCACGAATCATCCTCGTAAAACGATCATCGGCTATCGTTGAACTCAACATATTTTTGTGAAGATCACCAAGTGTATTCCAAATAGCCTGCATATCTATTTTGCCTTGTAAACCAATATACGTGGCTTGAAGTTTGCAATCGTATCTTCGAGCCATTCTTTTCCATGAAATAAAGCCCAAATCAGTAATAGCAAAAGAGGTTTTCAATAATTCAAACGGACGATAAACGGCACCCATATCCACCGCAACACCGACTCCGTAAGGTTTGAAAAAGGCTCTCAAATCGTCAGCGGGTTGGAAAGCATCATCGTCAGCACGGTCTACGAAAGCAGGCAAAGACGACTCTTTAAACGGACCTGATAGCATCAAATCACCCCTACCGTCAAGTGTCCACCGTTGATATGAGGTTTTTAAATCCAAAGAAGACACTTGTAAACCCATATATAACTGCCCAAATAACAATTTAAATTTTCCTCCAACAGTCCATTGTTCATTGATGATACGCGAATAACCTATCGCTAATTCCGTGTATATATTACCCTTAAAGCCCAATCGTGATAAATCAAAACGATTCGTCCCTGTAAAATCATCCATACCATCGTCCATCGCTAAGCGGAATATGTCGTATGGAAGAAAGCCTACCGCTTCGAAATGTTCGGAAATGTTCAAATGGAAATAATTCTTGTCCTTAACCCGAAATCCAAAAGACAAGATATTCCAATTCATGTTAATATCCCCTGCAAAACGTTTCCCAGAGAGCCTCAGATTCCTTAAAAATTTTTGCCTCGTCTTGTCGTTATATAACGCCGTAACTATCTTTCCATCTTTCTTTTGTAGAACATCACTCAATGCTATTGACGAACGAATAGAAGCGTTCATATACGCCATGGGCGACATACCGAAATACACCTTGCTAATCGGCATAAAAGCGGGGTTAATCGTATGACGATACGGCGAGTTTTCTAAGAAATACAACGTGTTAGCGTATTGAGCACTAACGCTTACGGTAACCCACAATAATAAAAATCCAATTACAGTCTTCTTCATGTGTCTTTAATCTTAGGGAGCAAAATCTAAGTTGGCATTAACATTAGCACATAAGCCTATATGCACTTTTATCTGAGAAGATTCCAGTTTTTCAAGAGTTTCCGCTTCGGCTTTGGCAGTGCATTTGTAAATAAGGGTCCCCATCCGCTTGATTAGTTGCAATTGTTCAGACGAAATATGTACCGTATCAAGTTGCTCGGAGGGAATTATTTTATTTCCTCTATACGTAGCAGGTTTTATCTTGATTAAGTTATTAAAGAAATGGAGGGGCATCTTATTCATATAATCATCATAACACGTGTATTCAAATTGAATATCAACGGGCAATTCGTTGGTTGTATTTAGGAAGAGAAAAATATCCGAAAGGGACATTGTATCAACATATTTACTATCGCTCGCCGATTGAAAATCTATTTTTGACAGATTGATATTCTCAATCGTATCGTAGAAGACAAGCGTTCCGTTAGGTACGGGTGGTGGTACAAAATTATCATTATACACTATTATTTCACCTACGGGTATTGTAACTCCCAACGAAGTTTTGACCGTCATATCAATGCTATCAATCTCAACCATACATCCCGCTAAAACAAGATGTAACATCAGAAGCATTATAAAAAAGTATCGATTCGTTTTCATAGTTTATAGGTAAATTTGGTTAAGAAACTCTGACAACACTATGCCAGCTTTATATAATTGCTTTTCCATATCATCTACAAAATAGTAGATGTAATGGTATGTATTCCCGTCCCATTGGGACTGATAAGCATAAATTTTGCGTGTGATTAGATAGGATTGTTTTAATAAGTCCTCTTTCGACAGTCTTTGAATGTCTTTCTTGATATGGGCAAATTTATGTTGCAAAAATTCCGCATATTCGGTGTAACTATACCCTTGTGAATCAATCAGTTTTGTATCCCAAATGGCGTGTAGATTGGTGGATTGTCCCATCCATTTGCAACTCACTTTATTCCCTCCTGCATCGCTCAAATAGCCCATGTGCATCGGACAAAACCTATCGCCATATAAATGCACGAGGAACTTCAATGCTATCGTATCGTTTTTATTACTTTTCAATACATTGGTCAAACTATCCATAGCCTTAAATAGGTTTCCACCTTCTTGGGGATATTTTTTAAGCATTGCCAAAACGTCCTTTTCGGACATGTTCCCTTCAATATCTTGGTAGTGCCAATCGTGGCTATTGGGAAAGATGGTGTCGCTTTTTATTTCATCTGCCCAGTTGGCGATGTACACCATTCCATGTTTACCTAAAATGTCATCAACTTGCTTCTGTGTTTGCTTATTGAGATTATCATAAGCAATTTGAGCAATAATTCTGTGCCCTTTTTGTCCCCATGAAAGCACCTGTTGCACATACATCAAGGACATAAATAAGCAAAACAAAAAAACTTTTTTTCGCATCTTTTATCGTATTCAATTGCTTTGCAAAGATACAAAAAAATGCAAAAACGAAAAAAAATAACATACATCATCTACGTAAACTCCAACCTAATACCTTACATCATACAGAAAATAGTTGCCGTAGCTTCCCAACCGATACAGAAAAACTTACTTTGTTTTTTGGAAAAAAAATATACCTTCGTGGCATCTTTATTAACACTTAAATTAAATCGTTATGCCAATAGATAAACCTTATGTACTCGGCTTAGATGTAGGCGGTACAAATTCAGTAGTTGGAGTGGTGGACGCTCGCGGACATGTTTTAGGAAGAACATCAATCAAAACGAAGGACTATCCTGTTTTTACAAACTATGTAGAGGCTTTATGTGCCGAGATTGAGAAGGTTGTGGAACCCTTAGGAGGCATGGAAAAAGTGCGTGGATTGGGAGGTGGCGTGCCAAATGCGTGTTACTATACGGGTATGGTTGACCAAGCGGCTAACCTGCCGTGGTCGCATGTGCCGTTTGCCCAAGCCATCTCTGACAAGTTGAATATCCCCGTTTCTATCACCAACGATGCCAATGCTGCGGCGATGGGTGAGATGATGTACGGTGTGGCAAAAGGTATGAAAAACTTCATCACCATAACCCTCGGAACAGGTGTCGGGTCGGGTATTGTGATTGACGGCAAAGTGGTGTATGGGCACGATGGGTTTGCCGGTGAGTTAGGGCATACGACGGTCGTTCGTGGCGAGACGGGACGTTTGTGCGGATGCGGACGGAAGGGTTGTTTGGAGGCATACGCAAGTGCAACAGGCGTGGCTCGTACTGCCAAAGAGATTTTAGAAACAACTACCAAAACCACTATCTTGCGTGATTTGAAGGAGAGCGAAATAACCTCCAAAGACGTCTATGATGCAGCCATGCAAGGCGATGAGGTTGCCAAAGAGATTTTCAATTATACAGGTACGATTTTGGGCGAGAGTTTTGCGAATTTCATCCTTTTCTCGGCTCCTGAGGCGATTGTGATTTTTGGAGGCTTGTCGAAAGCGGGCGAGTTGCTCTTAGACCCAATCCGCAAGGCGATGAATGCTAACGTGATGTATTTTTGGAAAGATAAAGTGAAACTACTTTTATCGGATTTAAAAGAAGCGGATGCGGCTATTTTAGGTGCTTCTGCGTTGGCTTGGGAGTTGTAATGCTGTTTTCTGTATTTTATCAAATACCTGATTTTGTCCAACGTCTGTATCGTGGGGTCGTTTGGCGAAAGGTGGTGGAAAATAAAAAAGTGGCTTATCTCACCTTTGACGATGGTCCTGTGCCAGAGGTTACGCCTGCTGTGTTGGATATTCTGAAGCAATACGGTGCCAAAGCGACTTTTTTTATGGTAGGAGAAAATGCCGTGAAGTATCCCGATTTATTGGAGAGGATTCGCCAAGAAGGGCACGCTGTAGGCAATCATACCTACAACCACATCAAAGGTTGGCAATTAACGACGGCACAGTATATGAAGAACATACGTAAAGCCGACGAAGTGTTGCATACTACCCTATTTCGCCCTCCATACGGTCGGATGAAACACTCGGAGAAGAAAGCCTTATTGCAAAACGGATATACCATCTATTATTGGGATGTTCTCACGCACGATTACAGCAAACAGTACTCCAGCGAAAAAATCGTGGCTATCGTCAAACGGTTTACCCGCAACGGAAGTATTATCACGTTCCACGACTCCATCAAATCCAAAGAGAGTATGCTCCAGGCCTTGCCACAAGTGATTCAGTTTTTGCAACAAGAAGGATACGAATTGATAACGTTATGAAAAAAGCCCTCTTCGTCATATCGCTTGTAGGTTTGTTGTTGCTCACCAACCAATGTGCCAACCGAGGCATAGGTCCGCAAGGTGGTCCCAGAGATACGCTTCCACCCGTGCTGATTCAAGCAACACCCGAAAATTATACCCTCCATTTTAATGCAAGAAACATCGAATTGTTGTTTGACGAGTACATACAGTTGGATAATCCCAACACCAAAGTGTTCATTTCGCCTCCACAGAAGCAAATGCCCATCATCAAAGCCATCGGCAAGAAGGTGCTAATCGCTTTTGAAGATGCTTTGCAGGATTCTACAACCTATACGATTGATTTTGGGGGTGCGATACAAGATAATAACGAGAAAAATACCCTTGCCGATTTTGCGTATTCGTTTTCTACGGGCGACCATATTGACACGTTTGAGATAGCGGGACACGTCATCAATGCCCAAACACTCAATCCTATGACGAACATTATCGTGGGGTTGCATTCGGATTTTAGAGATAGGACGTTTTTGAAAACTCCGTTCGAAAAAATAGGTCAAACCGACACCAGTGGTCATTTTACCATACGAAATATCGCCGAGGGAAAATATCATATTTTTGGACTCAACGAAGGCAGTAAAGATTACATTTATCAGCCCGGAGAAGGCGTTGCTTTGTACGATTCTATCATCACACCAACCGCTTCGCAACAAATGGTAGCCGACACGTTTTGGTTTGACCCGTTTACGATTGACACCATTATTTCTTATACCCAGACGATTTATGAGCCCTCGGATTTGTTACTATTGTATTTTGAGGAGGATTTTCAGCGGCTTTTTATCAACCGTATTCAACGCGAACAACGCAACAAGTTTTCCTTCACTTTTTCTGCTCCACAGCCGACTATGCCCGAAATCAAGGAAATAACTACGCTCCAAGACGAGAATGGCACCAAACAGTTCAATCCATTTTTGGAAAAAACACTCTGGCAATACAATCCCACTTTTGACTCCATCACATGCTGGTTGTTGGATTCGTCGGTGATCCTGGCAGATACGTTAGCGATGGCCATAACATATTGGAAATCCGACTCGCTGTATCAACTTTTTGAGCAAACAGACACGCTTTTTGCCGTTTATCGAGAGCCACGTTTGAGCGAAAAAAATAAAGAATTGTTGCATCAAAAAGAACAAAACCGCAAAATTAACCTTAATTTGAACATCAGTGGCGATAAATTTGACTTTTTTTCAACCGTGCTGTTGCACACCGACTACCCCATTGCTTCGTACAACCTGGATAGTATTCGGCTGCAACAACAAGAAGATACGGTATGGAACTCGTTGACTTTCAATCTAATACCGATGGACAGTGCTTATACGCAATATCGGATTCAATACGAGTGGGAACCCGATGAACAGTACCGTTTGGTGATTGATTCGGCGACTTTTTACGATATTTATGACAAAACCAACGAGTCAAAAGAGTTCTCTTTTGCCACAAATTCATTGGAAACATACGCCTCGTTGCTCGTAAAAATGAAAGATTTTGACCCGCAAGCCCGCATCCAACTATTGGATAACAATGAAAATGTGGTACGCGAGTTGCCTGCACAAGAGCAAGGCACGAAATTTGAAAACTTGCCCGCACAAATCTACTATTTGCGGATTTACCTTGATTGGAACGAAGACGGGCAGTGGACGACTGGCAGCGTGGCTCAACGGAGACAGCCCGAACCCGTCTTTTACTTCCCGCAACAGCTGTCATTGCGAGCCAATTGGGATTTTGAAGAGACGATTGACACGTCCATTCCAATCACCGAACAACGACCACAAGAATTACGAAAAAATGGCTCTACTAACCAATAAACAGAATGCTTATCCGATTGTTTTTATCGTGTTGGGGGTAATCATTTTACTCACCACTTTTTTCTTGACCGAAGACACGGTGCTTTCGTTGGTGAGCAGTCTATTTGGTGTGGTTTGCGTGGTTTTGTGTGCACAAGGCAACATCATTCATTTTTTCTTTGGTTTCATTCAAATCGGCACGCATTTGTGGATTTGTTACACCGAACGGCTGTATTCGTCTATGTTCATCGATGTTTTCTACCTGGTTACGCAAATTATCGGGCTATTTTTGTGGTATAAACATCTCCGCAAAGGCGAATCTGAATCCGAGTCGTCTGTCCTTATCGTTACACAAAAAATGGCTCCCAAAGTGCTGGCCGTGCTGGCAGTTTCGGTGTTGGTTTTGTCGTTTGCGGTTGGGGCCTTTTTGCGATATTTCACCGATGATTCACAACCATATTTGGATTCTTTTTGCAACGTTCCAGCCTTTGTCGCACAAATCTTGATGATCAAAATGTACCGTGAACAGTACTATTTTTGGCTGTTTTTGGACGTTTGTTTTGTGATTTTGTGGCTCATTGCGGGCAACTATTGTATGATGGTGCAGTACATCTTTTGGACTATCAACTGCTTCTACGGCTATTTTCAATGGACAAAATTGAGTGCAGAATAGGTCAAAATATCCCCTCTATTGCCACTTCCGATATTTTTCAGTACGAATAACGAAGATTTTATCCATAAATAGGATGGTTTTGTGTCTTCAATCGTACTTGAAAAAATGCTACCAACTTCTCCACTTTTTGATTTTAAAAAATCATCTTATGTTAAAAATTTAATTTATTGAAAATCAACAAAAATAACAATAGATTTGAAGATTTTTTCCTCACAAATTGAAGATTTTCCTCACAAGATTTGAAGATTTTTTTGGTAAGAATTGAAGATTTTCTTACTTTTGCAACCGAATAAAAACCATGAAATATGATTATCCGTCCACAAACCAAAGAATTTCTTGCCCGACTGCAAGAGCCCCGTCGCACCATCCAAGTGATTGCGGGTCCGCGACAGGTGGGCAAGACAACGATGATAAAGCAAGTGTTGCAGACGTTGTCCATGCCTGCCCGATTCTTCAATGCTGACGGAGTAAACGCTGACGACAAAGATTGGATTGCCGACCGTTGGAATGAAGCACGTGCCTTACAGCGGTTCAATAAGTATCCAGAGATGCTGCTCGTTATTGATGAGATTCATAAAATAGACAATTGGAGCGAACAAGTAAAACGCGAATGGGATGCCGACACGTTTAATGACACCAATATAAAGGTCGTTTTATTGGGTTCGTCGCGTCTTTTGCTCAAACAAGGATTGACCGAATCGTTGGCTGGACGCTTTGAAATAATCCCTATGGGGCATTGGTCGTTTGCCGAGATGCAAGAGGCTTTCGGGTGGGATATTAACCAATATATCTACTATGGTGGGTATCCTGGCAGTGCCTCCTACATAAGCAATGAAGCCCGTTGGAGACGTTATATGCGAGACGCTATCGTTGCTCCTGCGATTGAAAAAGACGTCCTCCAAACCACCTATATCTATAAACCTGCCTTGATGCACCAACTGTTCCTCTTGGGATGTGCCTACTCGGGCGAATTACTATCGTATAACAAGATGCTGGGACTGTTGCAAAATATAGGCAATGCTACGACGTTGGTGAACTATTTGAAGGTTTTGGGCGAAAGTAAACTCCTCATCGGGTTGCCGAAATATGTGATGGATACGTCCCGAAAATACCGCACGATTCCCAAACTGCAAGTGTTTAACAATGGCTTATTGACGGCACTGACGGACGGGGTTAGTTTTGAAAAAGTATATACCAACCCGCAAAAATGGGGACGATGGGTCGAATCGGCAGTGGGGTGTTATCTGTTGGACAAAGCAGACGAGTTGGAGTGCAATCTGTTCTATTGGCGAGAAAACAACGAAGAAGTGGATTTTGTTTTACAAAAATCCGACCGATTGCTTGCCATTGAGGTCAAAAGTGGCAAACGGCAGAACAATATGGGATTGAGTGTCTTCCGCAATATGTACCATCCTAACCATTCACTGGTGGTTGGCGGAAATGCGATGCCCCTTGAAGAATTTTATCGTGGCAACCTGGAACAGTTGCTTTAACTTTTGCCGATGCTGGCAATGGTTTAGCGGCATACAAAAAGGATTTTTTTAAACAAACGCTCTTGCTGAAAAAATTTAATTTATTGAAAATCAACAAAAATAACCTTAGATTTGAAGATTTTTTCTTGACAAATTGAAGATTTTTTAAACGAGAATCGCAGATTTTTTTAGCGTTTTTTGGGGTTTGTTTGGTAGTGAAGGATTCCGAATCTTCACGTTTTTTCAAACAAGATTTTTTTTGCAATTTTAGGTTTAAAACTTGCATAATTCAAATTATTGTAATAATTTTGCACTCGTATTTACCCACGCTCGGGGCTTGTCTTGTAGAAGTGGGAGGGATACGGACATAATGTAAAAAAGGCGTCTAATGTCGCTTTGTTTTGGCTACTTGGAATCTCGTAAATTCAAATGTAAATCCAAGACAATGCAGCAGCGATGCCCATAGGAGTATGTTTTTATACATACGGCGTGGGCTTCAATGTTGTTTGTTCAGATTTACAGGCAATACGAGAGCCTCAAGTAGCGGAACAGCAATAGTGTAGTCCCGCTTTTCGTTGATAGTTAAGCGGAAGTTACCAAAAATATAAGTAGATAAAATCAAAAACAGTTATTATATGAAAAGGAAATTATTTGTTATTTTATTTGCCATTATGGCAAGCATTGGAATGCTACAAGCCGAAGTTTATTCTGGTACGTGTGGCGATAATCTACAATGGTCGTTAAATACCGTGGATAGTACGCTAACTATTACAGGAAGTGGGGCGATGTATGATTATAATAATTCATCTCCTTGGTTCCATAAGCGTTCTTTCATCAAATCAATTCAATTGCCAGAAGGATTAACAACGATAGGGGATACAGCTTTTTCTTTTTGTTCTTCTTTAACTTCTGTTAACATTCCAAATAGTGTTGCAACGATAGGAAATTATGCTTTCTATAATTGTGAATCTTTGGCTTCGATTAGTATTCCATATAGTGTTACAGAAATAGGAAGAGAGGCTTTTGCCTTTTGTTCTTCTTTAACTTCAGTTAATATCCCAAATAGCATTACGGAGATAAGCAACGCGACTTTCGCAGGATGTGCTTCTTTGACTTTGGTCAATATCCCCAATAGTGTCACAACAATCGGAGAACAAGCATTCTCTGATTGTCCTTCTTTGACTTCGATAACCATTCCTAATAGCGTTACAACAATAGGCTGGTCGGCTTTTTATTTAGTTCCAAATATTGTATATTCAGGTTCTGCAATAGATAAAAACAACACTAATTGGGATGCAAAAAGTTTGAATGGTTATGTGGATGGTTATCTTGTGTATCGAGATGCCACAAAAACAAATTTATTGGCGTGTTCAGCACAAGCAATAGGAGAAATTACCATTCCTAATAGCGTTAGCAAAATCAGTTCTTTTGCTTTTGCTTTTTGTTCTTCTTTGATTTCTGTAATAATTCCTAATAGCGTTACAATAATAGAATGGTCGGCTTTTAGAGGTTGTTCTTCTTTAACTTCGATAACCATTCCTAATAGCGTTACAACAATAAGTTCTGATGCTTTTATGGGATGTACTTCTTTAACTTCGATAACCATTCCTAATAGCGTTACAACGATAAGTGCTGGGGCTTTTGATTGGTGTATTTCTTTAACTTCGATAACCATTCCTAATAGCGTAGAAAGGATAGGAAGTGTGGCTTTCAGAGGTTGTGAAAATTTGGCTTCCCTTAATATCCCCAATAGCGTTACTTGGATAGGCGATAAAGCTTTCTATGATGTTCCGCATATAGTATATTCGGGATCCGCTTCAGGTGCACCTTGGGGAGCAAAAAGCATGAATGGTTTTGTAGAGGGTTTTCTTGTATATCGTGATGCTACAAAAACAGACTTATTGGTGTGTTTGAAACAAGCAATGGGAGAAATCAGCATTCCAAATAGCGTTAGAACCATAGGGGATAGTGCTTTCATTCGTTGTACATCTTTAACTTCTGTTAACATTCCTAATAGTGTTACAACGATAGGCAATTATGCTTTCTATGGCTGTGAATCTTTAACTTCAGTAAGCATTCCTAATAGCGTTACAACGATAGGTAATAATGCTTTCTGTTCTTGTCCTTTGACTACCGTTTCCATTCCTAATAGCGTTACAACGATAAGTGCTGGGGAGTTTGATAATTGTCGTTCTTTGACCTCGGTAATAATCCCTAATACTATTACAATGATAGGGAGCTATGCTTTCTGTTGGTGCTCATCTTTGACATCTATCACATGTGAAACTACGACGCCTCCTATAATAGGTAATGATGCTTTTTACGGCGTACCGAAAAATAAAGTGATTGTATATGTTCCTGCTAATAGTGTTGAGGCGTATAAAAATGCCGAAGGTTGGAAGGAGTTTACGATAAAACCTTTTACAGAAGGTGAAGTGTATAGTGGTCAATGTGGCGATAATCTCTGGTGGTCATTGAATACCGTGGATAGCACGCTAACTATCACAGGAAGTGGGGCGATGTATGATTATAATTATGATCATTATGATGGTAGTAGTCGTACTCCTTGGTATTCAAAACATTCGTATATCAAATCAGTCCATTTGCCAGAAGGATTAACAACAATAGGAAATTATGCTTTCTTCCCTTGTACTTTTTTAACGTCCGTAAATATTCCAAATAGCGTTACAACCATAGGAGCTTATGCTTTTGATGCATGTTCTTCTTTGACTTCAATAAATATTCCTAGTAGTGTTACGACAATTGACACAGGTGCTTTTTATTTTTGTCTTGCTTTGACTTCGGTTAATATCCCGAATAGCGTTACAACAATAGGAGAGTGGGCTTTCTATTATGTTCCAAATATAGTATATTCAGGGACTGCGATAGGAGCACCTTGGGGAGCAAGAAATTTTAATGGTTATGTGGACGGCAATTTGATTTATCGTGATGCCACAAAACAAGAACTATTGGCTTGTTCTAAAAAAGCAACGGGAAAAATTATTATCCCGAATAGCGTTACGACAATAAGGGATTATGCTTTTTATAGTTGTTCGGATTTGACTTCTATAACCATCCCAAATAGCGTTACAAAGATAGGAAATAGTGCTTTTGAAAGTTGTTTTTCTTTGACTTCTATAAATATCCCCAATAGCGTTACAACAATAGGGAATGAGGCGTTCGAAGATTGTTCTTCTTTGAGTTCAATAACTATTCCTAATAGCATTACAAAAATCGATACAAATGCGTTTAATGCATGTTCTTCTTTAACTTCAGTAACCATTCCTAACAGCGTTACAACCATAGCAAAAGGTGCATTTAATAAATGTTCTTCTTTGACTTCCGTTGCTATTCCTAATAGCGTTACAACGATAGAAAGTGAGGCATTTAAAAGTTGTACCTCTTTGATTTCTATAACTATTCCTAATAGCGTTACAAAGATAGATAGTGGTACTTTTTTTAATTGTTCTTCTTTGACTTCAGTAAGCATACCTAATAGCATAAAAACTATAAATTATAGAGCATTTATACTATGTAAATCGTTGACTTCCATAACGATACCCGACGGCGTTACATACATAGGGAATAGCGCTTTTGCATTGTGTAATAATTTGACTTCTGTAACTATACCAAAGAGTGTTACAACAATAGAAAAGTGGGCTTTTATCAATGATACGTCTTTAACTACTATCATTTGTGAAGCTCCTACCCCGCCGACACTTGGCGAAGACGTTTTTTTAGATGAGAGTGTGTCCCCCGCTATGCCTACACCTCCTTCTGCTACTTTGTATGTTCCTGCCAATAGTGTTGAGGCGTATAAAAATGCAGATGGTTGGAAAGATTTTGCTAACATTGCTCCAATTTATGAGCTCAGAGAAAAATACGATACTATTCGTTGCGGTCAATACGAGTATACGTGGTATCCCTATGAAGAACATCCTGATTGGTATCGTACGTTGCACTACTACTCTTACAGCTACAACAACTACGACAACTATATGGTAGGCGAAAACGATTTTTATGATATAATGAAATCTGTTACGGGTTACGATAGTATCATTTCTCATTTGCATTTAACCGTATTATCTGACCCCGAGTATCCCGAGTATAGAAATTATCCAGACACAATCGTTTCCTCCTACGGAAAATTTATTTGGGAAAGGGCACATGATTATTATGGGTGGATATCGGACACAATCATACTAACTGAACCAGAAACATACCTTTATGATACGCTTCGCAGTTTAGTATGTGGTTGCGATAGTATTATTTATATTTGGCACGTTATTGTAAAAGGAGAAAGACCACATCCACACAACCCTGGCAACTATCAATTGACCCTTTATGCAGACCCCGACACCGTAGGAACCGTAAGCGGTGCAGGTTTGTTTGCACAAGGAACGAAGGTGGAAATATCCGCAACACCCAAAGAAGGTTATCATTTTGTAGATTGGTCTGATGGTAATACCTCCGCACAACGCACCATCACCATAGAAAAAGACACAGCACTAACGGCTCACTTTGAAATCAATTACTATACAATACTATTCGTTAATCAGTATGGTTTTGTGCGTGATACGCTCCAAATAAGCGAATGGAAATATGATACGTTGCCAGAGTATTATGGTGCAGAACCAACTCGTCCTGATGAAAGTAAATACTCTTATACCTTTGCTGGTTGGGATCCTGCTATCACAAAAGTAAAGGGAGACACTACTTATGTTGCTCGCTACGACACTATATTTTTAGGAGAAGATACCGTTTGGGTTTATTATCGTGCAGATATAGATACGTTGCCAGTTGGTCGCAAAACGCATATTATCGTTGATAAGTATGGTTATTTGAATGTATCTAAACCTACCACCGTAGCGTCTCTAACTGTGCATGCTGATACGATTTGCGGTCAAGTAAAAGGCATTGAAAAACTAACGGTAACTTCTGCCGATATGGTATTACGCAATTTGTCAGCCGATAGCATAGCGTTGCGTTGGTTTGCGTTCGCCGTGCCGTTTGAGGTGTCCGTTGCACAAGGAATCTATATCGAAGGTACAACAAGCTCTGCTGTTGCTGACCGCGACTTTTTCCTTGATGAATACGATGGTGCTCTCCGTGCTTCCACGCAAAATGGTTGGAAAGCAGTAACAAATTCGGCGACTCTTTACCCTGGATATTTGTATATGATAGCCGCAACAAGCATCATAGACACGTGGCGTTTTGTGGCAAAAAGTCCTGCGAGATTTTCAACAGGGGATTCAATAAAAGTTAGAGCTTATCCTTCTACTTTGGGCGACCATCACGCAGGTTGGAACGGTATTGCTAACCCATTATTGTTGGACACATGTGCTTATATGAGCAATGGCATTTATGCTACAAAATACAATAATTATTGGGGCGTGTATGACGTAGAGCGTTTAGACGCTTCGTTTATTGTAGCCAACGCTCCGTTCTTCGTCCAAGTACCTGATTACGATTATGTCATTTTTGCGAGAAAATCGAATCCTTCACATGTGAAGCCAATGCGTATGGAGATTTCGACAGATAAAGATGCTACTTATCGTTTAGAATTGACCTCTCAAAATGGCTCTTACACGGATAAAGCATACATGACGACCTCAGCCAATAAGGAAAATCGCTACACTATCGGACGCGACTTGGAAAAAATGCAGATTGGAGCCACCACAGTACCGCAACTTTGGATTAAGCAATACGGAATGCGTTTAGCCGTTCACGAAGCTCAGTCCAACAGCGAGGTAAGTATACCTTTGGGACTCTATGCACCCAATGCAGGCAAGTATATTTTTAATATAAAAGATGCTCCGAGCAACGCCAAAGTGTTCCTCGCATATCAAGAAGAGGAGATATGTAATTTGTCCGAATCGGCTGCTATATTGGATTTGAATCAAGGCGATAACGAAGATTATAGGTTAGTAATCCGTTATAGTGTTGGGACAGATATTATCAACGTGGAAGACGATTCGCAAAATGAATCTGTACGGAAGATTCTTTTGGATGGTCAGATATACATTGTGCGAGATGGCAAAATGTATACCATAACAGGTGCGGCTCTGTAAGATTGACAAAATAAAAAAAAACGGCTATGACAATGCGTTGTAGTCGTTTTTTTATCTGCCGATTTTGCTTTTTGGTTACTTATTATAAAAAATGTAATTCATTGAAAATCAACAAAAATCGCCTTAGATTTGAAGATTTTTTATTCAAAAATTGAAGATTTTTTATACAAGATTTGAAGATTTTTTCTTTCTAAATCGCAGATTTTTTTGCCACCGAATAGACGTATTCTTTTTGAGGCACAACGAAGGTTTGGATTTGGATTTGTTGGCTTTGGTAGGTTTCGGCAGTTTGCGGCTCAAAATCGGCAAGGATTTCGGGCAGTTTTTCGAGCGACTGGATGCCTGTACTCAGCAGTTTTAAGTACGCTTCTTTGCGTGTCCAAATCTTCAAAAACTCCATCGTTGGCTCTTTGGCGTGGCGAATGGCTTGTTGTTCGTGGGCGTTCATCGTCTTTGCTATCAAACTTTCGCGGATGTTCCGAAAACTCTCCATATCCACTCCCACAGGGCTTTTGTCGAACGCAACCACAATCCCTTTTTTGCAATGACTGATGCTGATTTGATAATCAAGTGGCAAACCATTTTGGCATAAAATCGGCTTCCCCAACTCGTTATAAACGATGTCCAACGGCAGCTGAATGCCCTGTGGCTCCAAAAAATCAATAACCATTTCGAACGCTTTGAGACACGTCCATTGGGCATATAAATCCTTGTAACGGCTCGCCTTTTCGCACCGTGCAGGGCTATAAATCGCCACTTTTTGCTGCAACCGTGCCACGTCTGCCGTGCTACACGCCTGTATGTCGTCAAAAATCCGTACCATTTACTTACGCGAGGCTAAAATCTGCTCTGCCAGCACCAAATCCATCGGGTGCGTGATTTTGATATTCGTCCGTTCGCCCTCCACAATCCCGATTGGCACCTCTGGACAGTAGCGTAACACCACGCCCGCATCGTCGGTTGCCCTGAAATCGGGGTCGGCTTGTGCCAACCGATACGCCTGATGGATGATTTTCCGCCGAAAGCCCTGTGGCGTTTGCACATTCCACAGCTGCGTACGGTCTAAAACGGCTTGCACAAAGGGTTGGCTGGGGTCGGCTTGCACAATAGTGTCGATGGTCGGGATTGCCACCTCAACGGCTTGGAAAGTGCGTAATTGCTCAATGCATGCCGTGATTGTATGAGCCGTAACCAACGGTCGCACGGCATCGTGGATGAGCAAGTTATCGTCATCGTTGGGGTAGTTCGCAATCGCCACCATGCTCGAGTCGGAACGCTCCTTGCCCCCAATCAGGATTTTCCGCACCTTCTTGTAGGCACGCGTCAGTTGCTCGGTTTGCTGCAGAAATTCTTGCGGGGTAACGATGGCTATTTCATCTATTTGTGGGTGCGAATTGAAGGTACCAACCGTATATTCCAAGATGGTTTTGCCGTCCAAAAGCAAAAATTGTTTGGGTGTGTTGCTTCCCATGCGTTTGCCACTGCCTGCGGCTAATAATATGGCTATGTTTCGGCTCATTGCAATTTCCTTTGTCGTACCACTTCGTAGAGCATCACACCCGCTGCCACAGACACATTCAGCGATTCTATGCTACCCAAAATCGGGATTTTGATGGCATCGGTGCACGCTTCCAAGTTCTCGTGATAAATGCCAAAACCTTCCGAACCCATCACGATGGTCGTGGGAAGGGTCATGTCGGCTTGGGTGTAGGTTTTTTGGGCATGTTCGGTCGATGCCAACACTTGGAACCCAGACGCTTTGAGGTATTCGATGGCATTGACGATTTTGTCGGTTTTGCAAATCGGCAACGAGAGCAACGCACCCGCAGAGGCTTTAATTGCGTCCCCATTGATAGCCACCGAACCACGCGTGGAGATAATCAACGCATCAACCCCCGTACAAACGCACGTACGAGCGATTGCACCGAAGTTTCGCACATCGGTTATGCCGTCCAAAAGCAGCAACAGAGGCGTTTTACCCTTTTCAAAAGCGTTTATCACAATCTCCTCCAACGAGCAAAACTCAATGGGCGAAATGAACGCAATCACACCTTGATGATTCTTGTCGGTGTATTTATTTAGACGCTCTACCGGGACTTTTTGTATCCACGTGCCGTGCGGAATTTTTTCGAGCAATTCTTTGCCAATAGCGGACGACATATCCCTTCGCAAGAGGATTTTGTCAAACACTTTGCCTGCTTCGATGGCTTCCAACACTGCCCGCGTACCGAAAATCATTTCGGACTCTTTCGGTCGTTTGATTTTATATTTTTCCATTTACGTTATAATTTACTGTTCTACAACATAATAAGTCGCCATTTTCGGCTCGCAAGTGCATTCCTCCACCTTCGCAATAGCGGAAAAAAGTACAATCGTTGCACGGCTTGGTTGCTTTCATCCAATCGCGGTTGCGGTACTGTTTAAAGCGATTTTCCCACACGTCCCAGAACTTATCGCGGTAGATATTGCCCTGGTAATACTTGCCCCGAACGCTCGTGCAAGCCGAGATATGCCCGTCCACCAAGATACTCGCTACACTGATTCCAGCCGCACACTGGTAGAGGTAATTTCGCACCTTCCCTTCCCAATCGCCCAAAAAACTCTCGCACGAGAAACTAACCTGCCGATTTTGCTTCCGTTCGCTGTCAATGAACCGCATCAGTGTTTCAAATTCTTGCTCGTCCAAAAAGAGTTCGGGGTGGTTTTTCGCCCTACCCATCGGCACGATTGTGAACAGTCGCCAACGCCTGCAACCCAAGTCCCAGAGTTGCTTGCGAATCGCATCTAATTGGTGAATCGTCCGTTTATTTACACAGGTTACCACGTCCCACGTGAGGTTACTTCCTGCCAAAAGTCGAATCGCATTCATCGCCCCTTGAAAAGCCTGCGGGTTATTGCGAAGCCACGTATGGTCAGCCTCCAAACCATCACAACTGATGGTCATAGACCGCAAACTTGCCTGCACAAGCCGCTCAAAACGCTCTTGGGTCAACAACAACCCATTCGTAACCATCCCCCACGGGTACTCACGCTCGTACAAAGCCCGTCCAACCTCCTCAATATCCTCACGCATAAGTGGCTCTCCACCCGAAAAAATCACCATCAGTTGGTGCGGGTTGACGTGTGGCGTGATTTGCTCATCAATTACTTTGAGGAAATCTTCGGCAGGCATATCGGGCAACACCGAACTCACCTTACAGTCGCTCCCACAGTGCAAACAACTCATATTACATCGCAAGGTACATTCCCAAAAAAGTTGCCGTAGCGGGTGCATTTTTTGCAAGTTTTTGCGTCTCAGTCGCTCCAACTCTAACGCCCAACGAAGCCGAAAAGATAGGTTTTTATTCATGGCAATAAGTCCTCCAAGCGGTGATTAGTTGTTGTATGTCGTCTGCCCAATCGGAGTCAAAAAACATCCGTTCATGGGTCGTTGGGTGCGTAAAACCTAAGGTCTTGGCGTGCAACACCTGACGCGGACAAAGGGCAAAACAATGCTCCACAAACTGCTTGTACTCGGGTGTGCAAACGCCCTTCAATAGTTGCTTCCCACCATATTTTTCATCGTTGAAAAGCGGATGACCGATGGATTGCATGTGGACGCGAATCTGGTGTGTTCGTCCCGTCTCCAGCTTACACTCGATGAGCGTCACGTAGAGCAGGTTTTCCAACACTCGCCAATGGGTTATGGCATCTTTCGCGGTCGTGTCATCCTCCTTCGCGATGGTGTAGAGCGTGCGGTCTTTTGGGTTGCGTGTGAGGGCTTTGTGTATCGTGCCTTGCGGCTCGTCAAATCGTCCCCAAACCAAGGCGTTGTAGGTGCGTTCAACCGAATGGTCAAAAAACTGCTTGCCCAACAGCGACTTTGCCAACGGCGTTTTTGCCACCAAAAGCAAGCCCGACGTATCCTTATCTATCCGATGAACCAAGCCAATAGATGGGTCATTCATATCCAAACTATTCTGAAAATGGTATGCCAAAGCGTGCAACAACGTCCCCGAAAAATTGCCGTGTCCTGGATGAACCACCATCCCAGCGGGTTTGTTGACCACCAGCACTTCATCGTCTTCGTAAACGATATTGAGCGGGATATTTTCGGGCGTGATGGAGTAATCTTGCGGCTCATAATCCATCAAAATCCGAATCACATCAAACGGCTTCACTTTGTAATTGGCTTTGATTATTTTCTCGCCAACGTACACATTACCCGCTTCAATGGCTGTTTGAATACGATTGCGTGATACGTCCGCCACGTGTTCGGCTAAGTATTTATCAATTCGGATGGGCGTTTGCCCAGCATCTACCTCAATTCGTAATTTCTCAAATAAAACATCATTATCTTGCAAAATGTCTTCCATGGTGTTTTAATCAAAAAAATCTTCGTCTTCTTGTTTCTTGTGGCTCGTTGTGGTTACAGCACGATTCGAAACTTTGATGTCAATTTCCGTATAAGGTTGCACAACCGTACCACTTTCGGGTCGTTGCCAAAAAACGTAAAGGTTTTGTTTGGTATCAAGTTCAACTTCGTCTCCACTTTCGTCTAAACATGTCCCGACAGTCAGCCCTGCATGTCGCAATATCTGCACGGCACTGCCAATTTTTTTCCCTTTGATATTTGGCACACGGATATTTTGCCTCGCGATTCCAGTTCCAACAACCAAATTGATGGTTGTACCTTCTGGCACTTGCAAGCCCGGTTCCACGCGTCTTTCGCCGATTTGCATACCTAAAATCAGGTCTTTATACTCCGATTTTTCATACATAATTTCGCCCACTTGCAACGACATAGAGGTGAGTGTCGCTTGGGCTTGACGCAACGAATAGTCGTACAAATTAGGCAGAGCAACCTTGCGTCTACTTTTGGCATTAACAATCACGTAAATCGTTCGATTTTCCTTGATGTGCGAGTTAGCGGGTGGGTCTTGGTCAACAATCATTCCCAATGGGAAAGACGACAAATAAGTCGAATCCATCACCTTGATGCGTAAATTCTTGGAACGAAGCAAATTTTCGGCTTCTTCAACGTATAAACTCGTAACGGTAGGCGTCAATACTTCGTCACCGTGATGGGTGTAGATTCGCAACGAAATTTGTACTATCACCAAAATTAACACACAAATAACCGCAATATATGCGATATTTTTTGCTACCAAAATAGCCTTTTCGTTTTTCAAAAAATCAATTTTCATAAACCGAAATATACCTCTGCGTGCAAAGATAATTAAATTTATCAAAAATAATTTATCTTTGTGCACAAAAGATGATAGATAAAATTGTAACATACCGCCGTATTTTAGGAATCGACCCCGGAACACTTTTTATGGGCTACGCTTTGTTGGATGTACAAAATAACAAGAGCGAAGTAGTGAAATTTGATGTTTTTGATGTCCATAAAATGCCCGACCACTTCGCCCGTTTGCAAAAAGAGTTTTTTTTCTTACAAGAACTTGTCGAAACCTACAAACCAACTGAATTAGCGGTTGAAACGCAGTTTGTGGACAAAAACCCACAAGCGATGATAAAAATCGTACAGGCACAAACCATTGCGATTGCAGTCGCTCTGAGCCACGATTTGCCCATCTACGAATACACGCCTTTGAAGGTCAAGATGGCGATTACGGGCAACGGACGAGCTAGCAAAGAGCAGATGGCAGATATGTTGCAACGATTTTTGCATCTGCCCAAAGAAAATATGCCCAAAAAATTAGATGCCACCGATGCGTTGGGTATCGCGTATTGCCACTTTTTGCAGTGTGGATTGCCACAAAGTGATAAAAAAACACCCAAAGATTGGACTACGTTCGCCAAACAAAAAGGGCTTGTTCAACCCACCAATTCACCCAACGCTAAACTATTGCAACTTTTAAAAACGAAAAAATAATTTGTATTTATCTAAAAAATAATAACTTTGCAGAAGTGCAAAAATTTAATATACCTTTCGTACAATATGGAAAACTCGAAACAACAACTCATTGAAAAATTAGAAAGTCTTTTAGGGAATGACAACGTAAATGCCTTGAAAACAGAAGTGGAAGACATAAAGGCTAAGTTTTATGCGTTATATAACCAAGAGCAAGAAAATCTAAAAAAAGTAGCCGAAGAACAAGCAGCATTAGCCAATGAAGTCCTTGAAAATTGGCAACCTGATATTGACGAATTGGAACTCAAATTCCGTGAGTTGTTAAATGTTTACAAGCAAAAACGGGCTGAGGCAACGAAAAAAGCCGAAGAACAAATGAAGCAAAATCAACTCGTGAAAGAAAACATTATTGCTCAGTTGGAAGAGTTGGCATCGCAAGAAAATGCGGACGTGATGGGCAACATCCAAAAAGTGAAAGACCTCCAAGCACAGTGGAAAGCAACAGGCGAAGTTACTCCGACTCTCAATCAAAAGATATGGAAACGCTACAACCAACTCCTGGAGCAGTTCTACGACTTGGTGAAATTGAATATCGAGTTGCGTGACTTGGATTTTAAGAAAAATTTGGAGTTCAAAAACGCCTTGATTGCAAAAGCCGAGCAACTCAAAGATAATCCCAATGCGGTTGAATCCTCTCGCGTGTTGCAACAACTCCATAAAGAGTGGGCTGAAATAGGTCCCGTTGCCAAAGAATTACGCGAAGAAGTGTGGGGACGATTCAAGGAAATTTCGAGTTTTATCAACAAAAAACATCAGGCCTTTTTTGAAGAATTACACGGCAAAGAAAAGGAAAATTTAGCCCAAAAACAAGCGTTGATTGAACAAATTAAAGCGTTGGATTGGAATTCGTTGAAGACGATGAAGCAGTGGAACGATGCCCTCGAAAAAATCCTCGCAATCCAAGAAGAATGGCGTAAAATCGGCTTCGCACCCAAGAAAGTGAATCAGAAAATTTACAAAGAATATCGGACGTTGTGCGACGAGTTTTTCAAAGCCAAAAATCTGTTTTTCAAGCAAATGCACGGCGAATTGAGCGAAAATCTCAAGAAAAAACGCGAATTGTTGCAAAAAGCCGAAGAACTGAAAAATAGTACCGATTGGCAAAAAACGACCGAGACCCTCATCCAACTGCAAAAAGAATGGAAAAAAGTGGGGGCTGTGGCACGTAAATACTCGGACGATTTATGGAAACGCTTCACGCAAGCCTGCGATGATTTCTTTGAAGCCAAGCGTGCAAATGACCCCAGCGAAGCCACTAAAGAGGGTGAAAATCGTAATATCGCAGACCGCAATAAACTTTTGCGTCAATACGATAAAATTAAACAAGAATTGACTACGGCTGAAAATAATATCCTCTTTTTCACGACCAAATCCAAGGGCAAGAATGCTCTGTTGGACGGTGTGCAAAGTAAGATAAAGACGCTTCAAGACAAGTTGGCAGAGATAGACAAGAAGTTGAGAGAGTTGGATAAACCTGCTCCCAAAGCCGCAGAAGGGGATAAAAAAGCGGAACTTAAGGCCGAAAGAACAACTTCCAAAGAGGCTCCTGAAGAGACCCCAACAAACCCTGTTGACGAACAGACGACTACGGTAAAGGAAGGTGCTTCGGACGAAAAGCCCGCTAAAAAAGCGCCAAAAACCTCAGACAAAACCCCTGAGGAACCCGTAGAAGCTGAAACGGCAGACGAAAAACCTACCGTTGAATGATAGTTCCCGCATAGGGACAAAAAAAGTTTTTTCATTTTTGTGGGATGATATTCAAAAGGATATTGTCCCTTTTTTGTGAAACGTATCCAGTCAAGGCCTCCAATAGTGCAAACCGCAAGCAAAGTGCCATCCTTACGAGTTCCGCCAGATTAAAGGAAATGGTTTAAACCCAAATCATACAACAGTTTAGGAACAAACAGTTTAAGGGTTATCCGTGGCTGTCAAACTCAAAAAAAAAATCACTCACTTTCTTTTTATGGGAGTTGGGCGATGTACTTTTGTGGCGTAAAGCGGTCAGAGGACGGCAAAATTGTTTGTAACGATGCAAAAAATGATTATCTTTGCACTGAATTTGTTCCGAAATCCAATTTGGACGAATTGCATACATACTGCTGACAATCGGCTCTGTTAAATCTAGTAAATTCAACTTTGATGCTCGATAAGTCATAGCAGGTTTGTACCTCATTGGAGGACATTGACCGCTTTACTTATTTTGCATCACGGCTTTACTAGAGCCTAACAGAGAAAATAATAAAGGGAATCCGTGTTCTCCCTTTTTGTACTTGAACACGGCGGATATGCTGAAACCCGATAGTGGAAGCAAAAATTTAAATTTTATTTTTATGATTTACAAATTAAATTTTTCGAACGGAAATGTTCAAGAGTATGGTTCATTGAATGATTTGGTCAAAGCTGCACGCAGTTTTGGCGGTGAAGCAAAACAAATCAGTTCAAGCGGAGGCGTTGAAACATACGCTTTTGTGCAGAAGTAAGTTGAACCGAGGCTGGTAAACAGCCAGCCTCTTAACTTTTATTTTTATGTCAGACAAAAAACTTTATTTTTTAGGCACGATTCTGTTGGTAGGATTTGTGCTGTTGGCTTGGTTCTGTGGTGCGTGGCTTGAATTAGAGATTGCCGCACAACTATTTTCTGCCCTTGCAGGAGCCATTATTGCCGCTATCATCACGATGCTTTTGCTCAAAGGGCAATCGGGAGCGGAGGAGTTGAAGGAACGCAATATGGCGATATTCAACCAAAAACAGGAGGTTTATCACCGATTTTTAGAAGAACTACACAAAATTGTGCAAGACGGACAAATCAACATCGGGAGTAAAAATGCAGACGGAAAAGTGGATGCAAACATCGACGAATTAAAAGATTTGATTTTTCAATTAGGTTTTTTGCAACTGCACACGTCCGAAGAAACCATAAAAAATGTGCTTGACGAATTGGTAAAAATGATTCAGGCATTGAATGATTTTGGTTCGTGCGATGAGCAAACTCGCCAGCAAGAAGCACCAAAATTTTATTCTCAGTTGTCAAATGCGTTATTTTCAGTTATTGCTGTGTTACGGAAAGATTTGTACGGAAAAGAGAGTCAGCCAATAAACGAAGAACAAATGAAATCCGTTTTGCAGGAATGTGATTTGTATGTGGAACGAACCGATTTCAATCGTTTTGAAATGCAAAAATTCTTTTGGGACGATTTACGGAAGCAATTAGCGGAGCGCGGTTATTCCATACAAAATCCCGACTTTGATTTCACGGACGATATAAACAAGTATTATGCTCGTGCTCGTGGCAGACATCGCTATTTTGGCTTTAAGTTTACGAAAGAAGATTGCCCAATCACCTTTGAAGTACAAGTGGATAATTCGTATTATTACGGCGTGGTGCGTGGTAGTGAAGGAGAAAAAAACGAAAAAATAACGAATGTGCTTAATTCGATTGGTGGTTTTGTGGAATCGGCGTGGTGGTATGGCTGGCGTAAGTCGCAAAAATATGACCTTGATTTTTGGAATCTACGTTCTGCTGGTTTCGAGGACCTGAAAAATAGCAAAACGGCAAACGCATATATTCGGCATATTGCCAACGAAATAGACGACTTTGTAAGAAAATTTACGAAAGAGTATAAATAAAATGTATATTTGCTAAAATTGTAAGTTTTATGGAAGAAAGATTTGAAGAATTATTGAAATTCTCTGAAGATTTTAGAGTTGCAAAGGAAAAAGAGGAAGAAAAACTCCCATATCATATCAATGTAATTGACGAATTGCATATCAACGAGAATGCTCATAGTCGTGTTTTGACAAAACTATTGCAATATAAAAAAAGGGAAAAAGAGTATGTGATATTGCAATCGTTATTGGACAACATTGTTGAAAAATCCTCCGATTTTAAACGAATTAAAATAGCAAAACCTACTATTACACAAGAAAAAGAAAGAATCGATTTATGGATTTGCGATGAAGATTATGCAATTATTTTTGAGAATAAAATCTATAATGCAGCAGACCAAGATGCTCAAATCTGTCGCTATATTGAAAGGACCAAAGAAAAAAAATATAAAGAAGAACAAATTTTTGTGATATACCTTTCGAGAGACGGTAAAGAACCCGACGACCAATCATGGGGGAGCTATAAAGAAAGTTTTAAATCACGATATGTGAATTTGTCTTTCAGATATGATATTTTGCCGTGGCTGAAAAACGATGTGTTGCCTAATATACATCAAAACGATGTGTATTTATTTTCTGCATTATTGCAATATATTTTCTTTTTAGAAGGAGATAAAATGTTTAGAACAGGTGGAATTTATAAAAATATGAATATGAAATTAAATAAAATGATTGAGGAACACTATTTGCATCAGAATGCAAGTATTGAAAGTAAAATAGCGGAACTTTTAAAAGACGAAAAAAATGTTTCTGAAGTTATAAAACAGATGGATATTTTAAAAAAGGAGTATTTTAACACCTTGTACAAAGAATGGTCTAATAAGATAAAAGAGGAATTTAATTTGGAACCTGAATTATTCTTAGGTAATAAGGAATGGGCAATAATTAAAGTGCGTGTAAATGGTTTTGAAATTACTCTTTCGGGCGGAACAAAGGATACTATAGATGAGCTTTTCTATTGTGGGATGAGTGTTACCGCAGAAGATAAAGAATATCTAAAAGAAAAATTAGGGCTTCAAGAAGAAAACAGTAAAGCGGATGATATTAGTATATTTAATAGTTTCTCTTTAAGTGACTATGAAGATGGTTATAAAAAGGTATTTGATTTTTTCAATAATTTGATAACAAAGTGTATTGAGATATCAAAGAAATAAAATCCTTAATCCGAATCCCAATTTCAACCTCACTAACCAAAAAGGAATGATACCATTGTGTTTCGTTCCTTTTTTTATTTTTCACTCTTTCTTAAAAATTTTTCATCGACTTTCTTTTTGTGGGAGTTGGGCGTTGTACTTTTGTGGCGAAAAGTTGCAGGAGTTCAAAAAAGTGCACAAAAAATCGGGCAAATGCTCATAAAAACACGAGATTTTGCAGATTAAGCAACGATTTACTCCGCAACAATATATCAACTTACTAAAAACATAAAAAATATGAATAACAGTACAAATTTTAATGGGGCTTGTGAGCAGACAGCCCACAGCGAAAACCTCCTCATCGGTGCTAAAATGAACGACAAATGGGGATTTATTGACCCAACGGGAAAGTGGATTATTGAACCGCAGTTTGATCGGGTTAGTATCTTCCAAAAAAATGGCTTAGCGAAAGCGGAAATAAACGGAAAACAGGGCTTAATTGACAAAACAGGCAAATGGATAGTCCAACCACAGTTTGACTCGGTGATCGGTTTCGCAGAAAATGGATTCATACGCGTTCAAATAAACGAAAAATGGGGGGTTATTGACAAAACGGGGAAATGGATTCTTGAACCCACATTTGATGACATTGATGCTTTTCAAACAAATGGCTTAGCGAGGGCTAAAATGGACAAGAAATGGGGATTTATTGACAAAACGGGAAAGTGGATTATTGAGCCACAGTTTGATAAAGTTAGAGATTTTGCAGAAAATGGCTTAGCAAAAGCTCAAATGAACGACAAGTGGGGATTTATAGACCAAACAGGGCAATGGGTCATCGAGCCGCAGTTTGATTGGGTGGAGGTTTTTCAAGACAATGGCTTGGCGAAAGTTCAAATGGACAAGAAATGGGGACTGATTGACAAAACGGGCAAATGGATCATTGAACCACAGTTTGAGCGAGTGTGGGAGTTTGACAAAAATGGCTTAGCTATTGCGAGCATAAACGACAAGTGGGGCGTTATTGATAAAACAGGGGCATGGGTCGTTGAACCACAATTTGATCGCATTTGGGAATTTGAGGGGGACTTTGAGAGAGTGGCGAGAGTGATGGTGAATGATAAATATGGCTTTATTGATCACAAAGGGAGATGGGTCATTGAGCCAGAGTTCGACGAACTTGATAGTTTTGCAGAAGGCTTGGCAGGTGCTAAAATAGACGGTAAATGGGGGTTTGTTGACAAAGATGGAAATTGGATTATCGAGCCACAGTTCGATTATGTCTGTGAGTTCGCCAAAAATGACTTAGCAATAGCTGAAAAGAACGGTAAATGGGGCGTTATCGACCAAACGGGGAAGTGGGTTATTGAACCATGTTTGGATATGATTCGGGAGTTCTACAATGGTTTAGCGGCTGCGGAAATGAATGGCAAATGGGGCATCATCAGCCAAACACGGAAATGGATTGTTACGCCCAAATACGAGTGTGCAACCCTATACAAAGGCATTCTGTTTGTGCAAGAAAACGAGAAATGGGGAATTGTTGACCAAATAGGCAAAATCATTGCACAACCACAATTTGAGGATATAATCAATTAGGATGCAAGAGAATTGCTTTTATGTTACGTCGTAGCAGTCATACAGTAACTTAACAACTTAAAAACATAGGTTATGGAAAAAAATATTTTTAACGGAAAAGAAGCACAGTACTTAGTTAACTATTTTCAAAGCATTGGTGTTATAGTAAACATTAGAAACCTTAGGAGGCGTCAACACTTGGGAGAGTATTCTGGAAGTACTGGAATGATTTACATATCCAAAGATATATCATCAGACCAAGTTGTACGAACACTTTTACATGAATTTGCCCATCACATACATTTTCAGTTAGAACATACTTTTCCTGGCTCTTTAGAAGTGATTTTTGATGATAAGTCAGCTGAAAAGTATAGAGAAGAGCTAACGGAAGTTACAATTTTTGTTCGGCAATACAAAGGAAGGACGGCAAACAGTGTAAGAGAGGAATGGCTAAGATTAAAAGGAAGAGAGAGGAAATTATTATCCGAAAAACAACGGTTACAAGAAGAAATTTTGGAATTTGAAAAGATTATAAAAGGTAAGTATCCAAAATTTAGGCGTTCTAAAGAATTTCCTGAATGTAAAAATTATTTAGAAAACTCTGTAGCTCAATATCTGCTCAAAACTGACTATGTAGGCTCCCGTTATAGGTGTTGGGAGAGCACTTGGTGGAAGTTTAATTCCACCGTGTGGAAGAACGCTCCGAGTTGGAAAGGCTTAAACCTAAGTATTGATAATATAGAAACAGATTTTCCTAATATGCCCAAAGAATTTGTGGCATATATAAGATTAATATCACATCAAAGACAAATAGCCTCAATAAATGGCAGATTACCACGTGAAAAGAACCGCTATCATTATTGTAGAGCTACAGAATTATTTGCAAGACTTGTTGAAGGTTTGTATATAGACAAAGAACAAATAAAAAAACTTGCTCCAAATGCTTATAAAAGATTTTATGAATTACTAAATGCAGGATATTATAAAGAATTGTATGAAGTTTTTGTGAATCTAAATTTAATATAGAATAAATTATAAACAGACATAAGTGGAAAAGTTACCAAAGAATTTTACAAACTAATAAAACATGAATGACGATAGAGTTGTAGATTGGTCTCATAGAAGAACACAAGAGTGCAATAACCTTATCAGTGCAGAAATGAACGACAAGTGGGGATTTATTGACAAAACGGGAAAATGGGTCGTTGAGCCACAATTTGATTATGTTTGGCGATTAGACGAAAATGGCTTAGCACCCGCTCGAATGGACGACAAGTGGGGTTTTATTGACCAAACGGGGGAATGGCTCATTGAACCACAATTTAAGGAGATTCTGTGCTTTTGGTTCCACTTGGGCGACAAAGAAGCAGCAATGGTGCAAATAGACGATAAAGTCGGTATCATTGACCAAACGGGACAATGGGTGCTTGAACCCACATTTGATTGGATTGACACGGACTTTGTATTTACCGAAAAAGAATCTGCAGGAGCGGTTATAAACGATAAATGGGGTCTCATTGACAAAAACGGACAATGGCTCATTGAACCCAAATTTGATGGAATTGATACTTTTCAAACAAATGGGTTAGCGAGGGCTAAAATGAACGACAAATGGGGATTTGTTGACAAAACAGGAAAGTGGGTTATTGAGCCACAGTTTGATGAAGTGGGCAGATTCAAAAATGGCTTAGCGGAAGCGGAAATAAACGGAAAACATGGTTTTATTGACCAAACGGGAAAGTGGATTATTGAGCCAAAATTTGCTCGTGTTACGGATTTTGTGGACAATGAATTAGCGAGAGCGGAGCTGAATGGCAAATGGGGAATCATTGACCAAACAGGCAAATGGATCATTGAGCCACGGTTCGATTGCGTTTATAATACTGCGGGTTTAGCAACCATTGAAAAGGGTGGCAGACGTGGCTTCATGAATCGAAGTGGATATTGGATTGAACCACAAATTTATGCGAACGACTTAACGGCAAAGGGCATAGTAAGTGCTGAAATGAACGGCAAATGGGGTTTCATGGACAAAATGGGCAGATGGGTCATTGAGCCGCAGTTTGAGGGCGTGAGTAAAAGTTTTGCAACAAATGGCTTAGCAGGAGCGAAAATGAACGACAAGTGGGGATTTATTGACCAAGCAGGCAAGTGGGTGATTGAGCCACAATTTGATGAAATATGGAATTTTGCCGAAAATGGCTTGGCGATTGCTAAAATCAAAAACAAATTCGGCTTCATTAACCGAACAGGCAAGTGGGTCATTAAGCCTAAATACACTAATGTGGTCATCTATGAAGATGTTTTTTTCGTGCAAGAAAAGCAAAAATGGCGAATTGTTGACCAAAATGGCAAAGTTATTGCAAAAGTACAATTTGATAATATAATGGAAGATTTTATATGAAAAATACGTTTGTGAAGCCCAAAATAATCATTATTCCCGACGTACACGGCAGGAAATTTTGGCGAGAAGCGGTTCGTCAGTATATTGACGAGGAGGTTATCTTTGTGTTCTTAGGTGATTATTTGGATCCGTATGATTTTGAAGGCATTAGTACCAAAGATGCGGTCGAAAATTTTAAGGAAATTATTGAAATTGCCCGTAATCATCGTAACGTTCACTTGTTAATTGGCAATCACGATTGCGGTTATGCTTTCGATACCCAAATCAACGACAGCAGGACGATTTACCCGTTTTTCCATGATTTACGAACCCTATTTCGCGAAAACAGCGACTTATTTAACCTTGTGTATAGCGTACATATCGGGAATGTAAATTTCCTACTCTCACACGCCGGCATTGACAACCGATGGCTTAAAAAATACGCTAAATTTATGGACGGCGAAACGGTCGTTGATAAAGTAAATAGTGTATTGAAACAGAAAAATGACGTTATTGTCAATCTGCTTGGCTGTACTTCGCGTTCGCGTGGTGGCTGGACAGAATTTGGTTCGTGTGTTTGGCAGGATATTGACGACTGGACAAGCCCATCGGGTCAGTATAACGGCTTACCCGACACCACGCAGATATGCGGACATACGATGCAAATCGAAGAAATAAATGGTCAGATTGTTGCGGGCAAACCGTTGTACAATGCAGCGGGAAACGTCTACTGCCTTGATTGCCAACGATGCTTTTTTATCGATGACGAAGGCAATATCCGAGAGTTTGAAACCGAAGAAATCGTTCATAAATAACCGTTTATCTGTCAACATGAAACTCAAATTCTTGTGTAAACTCTCGCACAAATAAAAAGTCGAAAAGGCTAAACCAAGTATGGTCGTATAGGTTGTGAAAGCCGTACAATAAATTCATATCTTTGCTCCAGTCGCGTGGCAAGCATTCATTCCAATTTTGCACTTCTTCTTCAAGATACAAGAAATACATCAAAGAGTCCCGTTCCTTATCATCTACGTCCACCACCAAAGAGGCGAAACAAATCAATAGATATTTTCGCGTTCCCAGAGGAGCAGTCCGCTTTGGACGAGTTGGCGATTGATTTTGCGAGCCAAGACATCGCGGGCATCAAAAAAGGCGGTAAAAATCGGTAGCGATTCGCTCGGCACAACATATTTGATGGTGTTTCGCCCAAAGCCTTTGGTGCCTTTGGTGGTTTTCACTTTGGTGATACGCGTGTCGTTGTCGGTTTGTAATTCTTTGAAACTCGAAGCGTCTTTTCCCATGAGGGCGTTGGTGATGTCGTAAAAACTATCATTCCAGTCGCGGTTTTTGGCAAACTCTTCGCGGCTATGGTAGTAGCGAAAAATTTTTAAGGCAGCATTATAGAGGGCTTTTGCTTCGTCGGAAAAAGTGAATTGGCTTAAAAACTCGCGGAAATCAAAATCATTAAATTTCACAAAATCATGCTCTTCGTCTTGTTCACTTTTAGTTCCTTTTTTATCATAATTCAAGGTTAATTGCGATTGATTTTCTACATCTTCGGCAAATAAAACATTTAAATCATTGTTAGAACAGCCTAATTCTTCGGCCGTAAAAGGCATAATGTAGTTTTTTTGACCTTTATTGGTGAACAGAATTCCTATATAGAACTGTGAAAACATTATTGCATCATTAAATAATTCTTCTTTTATTTCGTCAATAGTGCCTTTATAAACTATGGAATTTAACTCGAAATAATGATGATGCGTATTAAAAATTAAACCTTTTGAAAGCAGGCAGTAACGTAAATTATCTGTCGTTACATTGTTGCCTCTATTGACTCCTCCATTGCCTATTTTTATAACATCGTTCAGATAACTGACGTTTCCCAATATCATTCCTGTATCATGTTTCTTAATTGCATTTTGCATTTCATAAAAAAGATTAGGACGCAGGTTATTATATGTGTATGTACCTTTATAAATAAAACTATCTTTTATGAGTTCATATCGGTCCGCTGTAATATGTGCTTTATTGATACTTTCGCCTTTTTCCCTATCAAAAATAATTTGACTAATACTCCATTCGGATAGTTGGAAGGTATCTTTTGCATTGCTGAAAATATGGGAAAGTATTTTATAACCAGAATTTATATAATTGTTTATTTCATCGCGATGAAAACTTCCTGTCATATAATAAAACACAATCACTTGTGGCTTTAATTTCAACACTTTATTAAAAAATTCAATGGCAAGATTATTTTTCCACCCTTTTTTGTTTTGATAGGGTGGATTCATCACGACCATCAGTTTGCGATTCTCGCGTTTACAAATCTCATTAACATCTAACTCCAAACCTTTATATTTGAATTTGGGTTGCTCGTTATTTTTCAGATAATCGTATTGGATAGCGTTTTCAAAACCTTTTCCTAAACATGCATTCACATCTATGCGTTCTAACGTCGAAAGATAACAGTATTGTTTATACTCTTTTCCAAAATCGTTTTCAAGGTTTCCCACGCCTGCACAAGGGTCAAAAACAATAAATTCATCAAGGTTATAATGTTCTCGCAGTATTTCATTCTGTTTTTTCACAAAGCAACTCGGCGTGTATTCTCCTCCCGTGTCTTTGCGATACTTTTCGCTGTACAAAGTAGCCGAATGCTCCATGATATTACTAAATTCTTTCTTTTCGGGTGGTCGTTTATAGGTATTCCAAAAGAATGCATATTTTTCTCGGTCTACAATTTCATAATAATCTCCTTTTTTCTGTTTAGCAGCATATATGATTCCTTCAAGGCGACCATCTTCATCATAACAATACCTATAACGATATAAGTCTGTACCCTCTAATTGTAACGTTTTTTCTACATTTTGGTGGTTTATACTTATCACATCTGCATTGGGGTCATTACCTGCGTTTGTAAAATCATTCTCATATTTCGTCCCATTCAACATATCCATAAAAAAGAGGTAAATTAAATCTTGCTCATCTTTGATTTCGAAATTGAATTTGACTTCGTTTTTCCATCTATTAAACACGCCCTTGAAATTCTTGTGGGTAATTGCAATTTGTGTTTCACCGTGATTTTTCAATTCATTGTATAATGTTTTGATTTCGTCATTTTTATAGCGTGTAATTTTATCAACAATACGGTCATTAATTCGGTCAATAGCATCTTGTGAAGGATTGCTTGCTTTTTCTTTTTTCCAATTTATGTCGTTGTTGTACATAATGGAATCGTCGCTACAATCTATCTCTTCCAAAATATCGTTTCCTTTTTGGTCTTGGTAAATCAGTGCAACACTTGTAAGAATATATTTCTGTTTTTTATTGGTTAAAATGACTTGTGCGAGTGCTTTTCTTCTGTCCGCTTCATTTTTCAAGGTTTCTGCCGTTTTGCTTTCAATATACAAAATCGTGTTTCCTTTTTTGTCTTTTAAATGGACATCTACTTCGTGTAACACATCTAAATCCCACGTACCTTTATCAAAGTACTTTTCGCAGAAGTTTTTCTTAAAATTGATTTCAGATTTATCTATTTTTGGCATACGGTGTATTTTTGGTGCAAAGATAGTATTTTTTGTTAAAATGAAGTATGTTTTTTGCGTTTTTTGGGTGATTAAAAGGTTTTTAAATAGGTATTAAATGGTTTTTAGCGTGTAGGCTATCGCCTGCGAAAAAAAAGAAAAAACTTCTCCTCTATTTTAGAGGAGATGCCCAAAGGGCAGAGGAGTAAAAAAACGTAAAAAATGGGAGTGAGGAATTCCTATTCCTCACACAATTACACACAACAAATGTGAAGGTTCGGAGACCTTCACTACTATAACCGCAACCGAGACGGTCGCATCCCATGAAAACTGCAAAAAATACAAACTTATTTTTGTCAAAACACGCTGGGCAAACAAAAATACAAACTTATTTTTGCCAAAACACGCTGGGTGAACAAAAATACAAACTTATTTTTGCTAAAACACGTTGGGCGAACAAAAATACAAACTTATTTTTGCTAAAACACGTTGGGTGAACAAAAATACAAACTTATTTTTGTCAAAACATGCTGGGCGAACAAAAATACAAACTTATTTTTTTACATCGTAAAGCGAAATATTAAACATTTTTTTGTACCTTTGTCGCAAATAAACATTTAAAAAAGAACAATTATGAAAAAGATTAAACCTGCTATTCGGGTCGCAGATTTAGACCGTGTTTCAGATGTTATTATTCAGTTCTATAATGGCGAGAATACGCTCGCACAAGACGCTTATTTGAAAGGTCTTATGACCAAAATCACCGACCTTTCGGCTCAAATCACAACCGCTATCAAAGCCGATAAAGTCCTCTCGGAACTTGATGAGGCAGATAGCAAACGGGACGATGTTTTGCGGGCTATTAGTTCGTTGCTCAAAGGGGCTGTGGTTAGTCGTAATGCCGAGAAAAAAACGGCTGCTGAACAACTGCTCACCGTTTTTGAAAAGTACAAAGGTATCGTTCGCGAAAGTTATTCGGAGGAATCGGCACACATTGAGAGTTTGTTGGAAGATTTTGGGAAGAGCAGTGCTATGGTGGCAAAAGTGGACGATTTGCAGGGGTATTTGGACGATTTACGAGCAGCCGAGGATGAGTTTGACCGTGTGAACAGTGTTTACCTCAATTCCAAAACGGACAAAGGTGCGTCTGCTTCATCACTCAAAAAACCGCTTTTGTCGGCAATCAATGATAAGTTGTTGCCCTATTTAGATGTGATGGTGGATGCCGATACCGACAAATACAGCCATTTTGCGTCCAATGTGGAGCAGGCAGTAGAACAAGCCAACCAACTAACCAGCAAACGCGAAGGCGAGAAAGAGGAAAAAGAGGAGAAGTAAAAGGGGATTTAGTGGGTTATGTGGCTTGCTGAAGCACAAAAAGACAAAGTGCGACCTGATTTTATCGGGTCGTTTTTGTTGTAGCTTGCTGAATATTACATTTTTTGGGGTTAATCATTAGCGATGATGAGTTCTTTCGTTGTCGCAATAGCCCGAGGGTATAGTTATTCATTCCTCTGGTTAATCAAATTCACAACCACCTTCACCATCACATCCTTCTCTTCTGTCTTGCTCTCGGCAATCATCAGAGTCAGAGCAACGAGGGTGTTGTCGGCAAGGCGTTTGGAACCATCTTGGCGATAGAGGATGCGGTTATTGTTGAGGAACCACAGGAAGAGCGTCGCCGCAATGCGTTTGTTGCCGTCGCTGAACGAGTGGTTTTTGGTTACCAAATACAGCAACATAGCGGCTTTTTCCTCCACACTCGGGTAGAGTTCCTCGCCTCCGAAAGTCTGGTAAATCTGTCCAATCGAGCTTTTGAACGAATCGTCCTTCTCGTTACCAAAGAGTACCGAGCCACCAAACTTTTCACGCAACAGATGAATCTCTTTCATCGCATTCTCGTAGGTGGCGTGGAAAGGTTCCTCCTTGGTGGTCTTGTCAATGGTCAGTCGCTCGTAGTCATAGTTGTCGAGCGTGTCGAGGGCGTAGGTGTAATCGGTAACCACCTCAAACAACGCATTCGTTTCGTCATTGGATAGCAACGATTGGCTTTGAATGGTACGCCCAAGCATCCCAACCAGTTGTCGCAACTCGCCAATCTGCTCTTTGCGGATGCGATCGTTCACCGCATAACCTTTGACGAGGTAGTCTTTTAAAATACGGTTTGCCCACTGACGAAACTTAACACCTCGTTTGGAATTAACACGATACCCCACAGAAATAATCATGTCCAAATTGAAGTATGGAACACTTCGTTTTACCGTTCTCTTGCCCTCAATTTGAACTTGTGCAATTTTTGCACAGGTTGATTCTCTGTCAAGTTCTTCCACCTTATAAATGTTATTGATGTGACGAACGATTGATGTGCGGTCTGTTTGAAACAGTTCTGCCATCTGTGCCTGCGTCAGCCACACAGTCTCATTCTCCAACCGAACATCAATTCGTGTCTGTCCGTCCTCCGTCTGATAGATAATTATTTGATCTTGTTTCATAACTTTTCTATTGTTTTTGCAAATGTAACGATTTTATGGGAATCAAATGTGCAATCGAAGATGAGCGTTTTATAAAATCTTCCCTGCACGCTAACCCTACCCTCCAAAGCCAATGATGCGATGATGACTTCGCTCCAATTTCTCGTTGTTGCAATAGCCCGACAGTTCCTCAATCACGTTGTTAGAATCGCCATGCAGAATGTTCCCAATCGTGTAATGGCGTGCGATATTCTCAATCTGTCCACCGCTGAAATCGTATTGAGAAGCCAACGTGCGAACATCTTTCTCGCACAAATTCGGAATCATCTCATGCCAGATATGCATACGTGCTTCCACAGTCGGTTTTTCAAACTTGATTTTGTACAAAAAACGGCGTTCAAAAGCCTTGTCCATATTCTGAGCCAAGTTCGTGGTAGCAATCAAAATGCCGTCCAACGTTTCCATTTCCTGCAAAATGATGTTCTGAATCGAGTTTTCCATCTTCTCTACGGCTCGTTCTGCTCCCACTTGCCGCTTGCCGATGATAGCATCTGCCTCGTTGAAAAGCAAAATGGGCGTTATTTTGCTATCTTTCACTTTGGCTCTGTAATGGTCAAAAACCTGCTTGATGTTCTTCTCGCTTTCACCAACCCACATACTCTTGATTTGCGAGATGTTCACTTGAAGAATATCGCGTCCCGTCTGCCGTGCCAACTGCAACACGGTCTCTGTCTTGCCCGTTCCCGGAGCACCGTAAAACAGACATGTGAAGCCGCAACGGAAGCCCGTATCTTTCATCCGAGTGCGAATTTGGTTGTATTTTTCGTCATCTAACAGTTGCGTTAAATCATCGATTTGAGCCTTTTCTTTTTCGCCGTAGAACATTTTTTTGGGCGTAATGTCCTCCCATTTCAGCATATCGCCACGCTTTTGAGTAACCAAAGACAGGTTTAGTTCGCCCAATAATTCATTTTTTGCCTTGAACGTCAAATGGAACGAAGACCTATCTGCCATACCATCGTCGTTATCAAAATCAATCAATTTTTCTTGTTGCAAGTTACTATTTCCGCGACTCATTTTCATTTTTACCATATTCCAATTTCGTCTATTATCCAAGAGAAAATCGAGGTCGTAAAATCCGATGCTATCATCATTTTCGTTCACAAATAAGTGCAAAAAGACGAGCAATATCATCGTGTCTAATACTTCCATATCATAACTTTTCAGTTGCTGCACAATCAGCAATTGCGGGTTACTTTCTAACAATTGCATGACTTTGTCCACAGTTGCCTCGTAGGTTAATTCATCATGATTTCGCATTTCAAAAATCGTTTCCAATTCGCTAAAAAAGTCCATACACGACAGTCCCGAGTAATCTTTCGGCACAAATTTTTCATCGCGTTTGAACGCCTCAATCACCTCCATCGGCACACTGTAAGAATAGCCACCGCCACTGCGTCTTGTCTCTCGACTGCAACGAATCAATTCACGCTTTTCCAACACATCAATGTCTGTTGTATATTTGAGTATCCGCGTTGTACGACAGCCCAAAAATTTACCAAAATCACTGATATAAATGCATGAATCGTTGCTATTATCAATAAATAACGCCATCATGACGCTCTGTTCCTTCGTTAAATCCAATTTTTCCGACACATATTTGATATATTTATCCGTTTTACGATAGAACTCTTTGCTAAGTTCTGAATTTTGTGCGTTTTCTACGATATGCTCAATCGCCGTGAGCAAATCCAATTTATCTTTTGTAGCCATTTTTTGTGTGATTTAAAAGTTAATAAAATTATTTTTGATACATTGCCAACAACTGTTCTGCTTCTTGCCGAAACTGCTCACGTAACCATTGCGGTTTGAGGACTTTCAAAAGCGAACCGTGCTTGCGTAACTCCTGCAAAAACTCAAATGAAGGCACGACTTTGAACCGAAAAACCGAAAAATTCTCGTCCCGCTCCACCTCTTCTTGCGAGGGATGTATCGGCAAGGTGCGAAGATAGTTGGCTTGATATGCTTCGATGCGAATCTCCACGATTTCAGGCTTCTTTTCCATTCCACTAACGCCATACGTGTTTTTGAAATACGCCTCGGCATCAAACTCCTCGGGCAGTTCATACTGCTGGTTAGTGGGTTCAATCGCATGAATCCTATCCAAAGCGTAGATGTGCAGTTGGGCAAGGTCGAGCGAATAAGCCAACATATACCAGCGTTGTTTGAACATCTTGAGGCAATACGGCTCCACCAGAAACGTTGAGGAATGGTCTTTTGCAAAACTTTGATACGTCATTTCAAGAACGCATTTATCGCGTAACGCCTCAATGATGGGTGGCAAAAATTTTTCGCCCGACGAAATCGCCTCAAAAAGAATCTGGTTGTGCAAATCTTTGCTATCTTTCAATAAATTATTGATATACATTAAATTAAACATTCTGCTCCGCATATCCGCACCGTGCAAGTAGTCCGCATCTTCGATATAGTACTCGCCATCCGTGTTACACTTAATCGTTATATTAAATAGTTGCTCTACGTTCGTTCGCCACCGATGAAAATTGCTCTCGGGGATATAATCCTGTTGATAGTCATTCACGGACGCATTCGCCCATTTTTCGTTTATCATAGCACGCGAGATGGGACCTCGTGCGATGGTGTTTACGAGCCAAATATAACTCTCCAAAACATGTCCAACTGATGATTTTTTCATAGTTTTATAATTTTAATCCTCCATACGCTGGAAGAATTTTACGTTACGAAAATACTACCTTAAACTCCCACAAAATGAAAGTGAACACAAAAATAATGATTTTTTTAAGATATTGCTTGTTAGTGAAATTAAAAAAGGGAAATAAATGCAAAAAAATGCACACATCACTAATGTTAAGTTGAATAACAAAGCGTTATGTACAATTTTGTTGCAAAGTTCGGAGAGAATTTTGATATGCAACAATCCCCTTTTTCACAAGAACAGCAGAATCATCAACTGTCCTGTGAGAACACGAAGGAACATAGTCAGAGGATACACGGTGGAATATGCCACTGCCGCTCTATCGTTTTGGGTTGACTGACTCGTCGCATAAGCAAGGGCAGGTGGGTCGGTCGTGGAACCGGCAATCAGTCCCATCAGCGTAAAGTAATCCAATTTAAGCCACTTGCGTCCCACGATACCCATGATAAGTAGCGGAATCAACGTAATCAACACACCGTAGCCAATCCACACATATCCACCTCCAAGCAAGGTTGGGATAAACGTCTTGCCCGCACCAAAACCTACCGAAGCCAAGAAAAGCGATATGCCAATCTCCCGTATCATCAGGTTGGCCGAAGTGGTGGTATAGGTGATGAGATGATATTTTGTACCAAACGCACCAATCAGAATCGATACAATGAGTGCACCGCCTGCCAAACCCAACTTAAACGGTTGCGACAAGCCCGGCAACATGATTGGCAACGAACCCAGCACAACGCCCAACAAAATCCCGAAAAACAACGATGCCAAGTTCGGTGTATCCAATTTCTTGGTGTTATTTCCAAACCATTTGGCAATTTTTTCCAACGTTTCTTTGTCGCCTACCACAGTAAGTCTATCACCCATTTGTAACACCAAATCCGATGTAGCAAGCAGTTCAACCCCTGCCCGACGAATACGCGTCAGGGTAATATGGAAGACCTCCCGCACTTTCAATTCACTGATACGTTTGCCGTTGATTTTCGGATTCGTGATGATGATATGCCGCGTAACCAGATGCACATCTTTTTCTTCCCATGCAATCTCCATCGGCTCACCCAGTAGCAGTAAGGTACGTTCGTTTTTGGTGTCAGTAACGCAACGCACATAATCGCCCACATGCAGTATCGTATCAGGGTCGGGCATCAACTCGTTACCTTCTGTGTCAATCATGCGGCTCACCACGATGGCGATATGCGTCAACAGTGGCAAATCACGCACGCGGATGCCTTCCACCTGCGGGTTGGTCAACTTCATATCTAAGCAAACAATTTGCTTCTCTTCGCCCTTTTCATTCTTCACTTGCTCCTCTTCTTGGTCTAACTTAATGCGGAAAATCCACCGAATAAACAGTATCGAAAAGATGATACCCACTACGCCCAATGGATACGCCATCGCATACCCACTCGCAATGTCAGGATTCGACACGCCGGTCAGGTCTTGATAGGTCTGCTGTGCTGCACCCAACCCTGGCGTATTCGTTACCGCACCAAAGAGGATGCCCGTCATCACTGCCATGTCTTCCCCACTCACCAAATGAATCAGATAGGCCATTAGGCAACTAAGAAGCACGGCACTCGTTGCTATTATATTTTGGTTTAAGCCACCTTTGCCAAACGAAGAGAAGAACGAAGGTCCCACCTGCAAACCAATGGAATAGACAAACAGAATCAAACCCAAGTCCTTTGCAAACGCCTCCGTCAGTGGGTCAAGCGTCATCCCGAAATGACTGCATGCGATGGCACAAAATAAAATCCACGTGATACCCAACGTGATGCCTTTGAATTTTAACTTTTCTCCTAAAAAAATGCCCGCAGCAATAGCCATTGTAAGCACAAAAATCGAATGGGCAATGCCCGTGCCGAAAAATAAATTACTAAACCATTCCATCGTTCTTTCCGCATTAAAAACACCACAAATGTACAAAAAAATCCATTTCGTGCAAGTTTTCTGTTTTTGGGCAACAAAATTTCAATTCCAACAAAAAATCGCAACTATTTATTGTACAACGACCCAATTTCAACCGCTTTTTATCCCTCTAAAAGCCCTTTTTTGTTGGTCTCAAATCTACAAAATCGTTTTTTTTACGAAAGATATTGCTTTTTTTTATTTTTTTTATACCTTTGCGATTGTTTTAGTGTGGAATGTTAGATGCGTAATGTTCTGCAAAAAAATTAGAGAGAGCGATACGGAGAGATGCTCGAGTGGCTTAAGAGGCACGCCTGGAAAGCGTGTAAACTCCTAAAGGGTTTCCGGAGTTCGAATCTCCGTCTCTCCGCACAAAAAACGTAATATAAATACTAATTAAAATAAAAATAACGATGAAAAAATTATTCACCACCTTAACGGTGATTGCAATGTTGTTAGCCGGAAATGTTACATTGATGGCACAGGAAGAGGCTGCAAATGCAGTGGAAACAGAACAAGTTAGTCAAAACGACCCCGCTGAAGAAGACGGTGGACTCGTTGCTTTACACAAGACACTTAAAACTAAATTTATAGAAGGTGGTGCAGGCTTTATGGCCGCTACTTTGCTTACATTAGTTTTTGGTTTGGCTCTTTGTATTGAACGAATCATCTATCTGAGTTTGAGTAAAACGAACACCAAAGTGCTTTTGACGAATGTTGAAGAGGCTCTCAATCGAGGTGGTATTGAAGCAGCGTTAGAGGTTTGCCGCAACACACGCGGGCCTGTCGCAAGTATCTTCTACCAAGGTTTGAGCCGCTACGATGAAGGCATTGACGTGGTTGAAAAAACGGTCGCAAGTTACGGTGGCGTGCAGTTGGGACTTTTGGAGAAGAACCTCAGTTGGATTTCGCTTTTCATTTCGATTGCTCCTTCGTTGGGTTTCTTGGGAACGATTATTGGTATGATCGCCGCATTCGATAAGATTCAACAAGTAGGTGATATTTCGGCAACGGTTGTGGCTGGTGGTATCAAAGTGGCTTTGCTTACGACTTTGCTCGGTTTGATTATCGCTATCATTCTTCAAGTTTTCTACAATTACATCCTTTCGTTGATTGAAGGTTTGACCAATGAGATGGAAGATAGCTCCATTTCCCTTTTGGACCTCGTTGTAGAATATGCAGAGAAAAACGGCAAGAAATAAATAATGTTCTAAAAAAGCAAATCCTATGAAAATTGATTTAAGAGAATACGATAAATTAACAAGAACTACCTTGTGGGCTTTGCTGGCTATTGGCATTGTTGTTTCGATTTTATTCTTTGCTGGTGGTAGCAGTGGTTCGTTGGAAGTGGCAGGCGATTTCTTGGATATTCCCACTTTTACAGACCTTATGCTCATTTGGAATTACATCCTATTTTTGGGTGTTACGGGCGTTACGCTCACTATCGTCGTTTTGGAATTTAGAGAAAAATACAAAACAGATAGGGAAAAAGCGATACAAAGTTTTATCGTTATCGGAGCGTTCATTTTCATTGCTCTGCTCTGCTGGATTTTAGGCAGTCGCGAAGAAGTGAAAATCATTGGCTATGAAGGAACCGACAATGTGGGTGCGATGGCTAAATTGAGTGACGCATTGATTTATTTGACGTATATATTGTTTATTTGTACTTTGGGAACACTCGCTTGGGGCGTTTACTATACAAAAAAGAAAATTTAAAATTATGGCAAAAAAGATACCTCAAATAAATGCCAGTTCAATGGCGGACATATCTTTTTTACTGCTCATCTTTTTCTTGGTTACCACTTCTATGGACGTTAATCAGGGACTTGCGAGACGTTTGCCGCCTCCACCCGAAGACGAACAAAAAGTAGAAGACGAGGAAAACAAGGTGAAGAAACGTAACTTGTTGATTGTCAAGATTAACTCTGCTAACCAACTGATGGTGCAAGGACAACTGCTGGACATTCATCAATTACGTGACAAAGTAAAAGAGTTCGTTTTGAATGAAAATGATGATCCGCATTTGCCAGAGGTTTTCACAGATGTAGATTTTGGTGCACCCATCGGTTATGCAAAACATACCAAGCAACACGTGATTTCTGTCCAAAATGACGTTGATACCGAGTATCAGGCGTATCTGGACGTGCAGAATGAGTTGGTGGCTGCTTACAATGAGTTGCGTAACGAATGTGCACAAGGTTATTTTCACAAAGCGTATAACGAGTTGAATGAAGACCAACAAAAACAAATTATGAAGGTTTATCCTCAGAAAATATCCGAAGCGGAACCTAAAAATTACGGAGGAAATTGATATGGCAAAAATACGTAGAAATGAAAAACGAGAGATGCCGGCTCTGAACACGAGTTCGTTGCCCGACATTATCTTCATGCTTCTGTTTTTCTTTATGTCGGTTACGTCTATGAAGGAGGTTACGTACAAAGTAATCATTCAAAATCCTTCGGCAACGGAATTAACCAAATTGGAGAAAAAATCGCTGGTGCGTTATATCTATGTTGGTATGCCCACGAAAGAATTTCAGAAGAAATATGGTGCCGAGACGCGTATTCAATTGGACGATGCCTTCGCAGAGAAAAAGGAGATACGCGATTATGTGATAAAAGAGATGTCAGCCATGGGCGAAGAAGCGAATTTGCTTACCATGTGCATCAAGGCAGACAAGGAAACGAAGATGGGAGTTATTGCCGACATAAAGCAAGAGTTGCGGTATGCACAAGCCCTTAAAATAAGCTATGCTGCCACGCAACGAACATCCTATTAAAACGCTTTGCCTAATGGTGTAATGGTAGCACTACAGATTCTGGTTCTGTCTGTCTGGGTTCGAGTCCTGGTTAGGCAACAAAAAGTAAAACTTATTATTAACTCAATCTTTTAACCGAAAGATAACTAAATTAAAAATGTTATGTCTGAAGAAATTAAAAGTAAAGTAAAAGCTATTATCGTTGATAAATTGGGAATTGAAGAATCTCAAATTACCGACAACGCTACATTTTCCGCTGATTTGAACGCAGATTCGTTGGATATTGTAGAATTGATTATGGAATTTGAAAGTCAATTTGGTGTTTCTATTCCTGACGAAGAAACGCAAAAAATCAGTACTGTTGGCGATGCAATCGCTTTTATTGAAGATGCGTTAAAAAAACAATAATGCTCTGCTAAACAGCAAGAAAAAAAGGATGTGTTCAACAAAGGCACATTCTTTTTTTTATGCCTGACATTGCAACGGTCGTAAAGAAAAATATAGCATTCAATGAAAAATTTGTATCTTTGCAACGTCGAAAGTTGGCGAATGAAATTTTGGAAATACATACTAATTATTGTGGCGTTGGGCGTCGTTGGCTGTAAAAAAACGTATACACCCAAAGGTTATGGCTATTATCGCATCGATGTTCCTGATTTTAATTACGAACATTTTGCTCCGAAAGGATACCCATACCAATTTGAGTTATCGACCAATGCAGTGGTTGATTTTCAGCCACGCGATGCCGAACCGTATTGGATTGACATTCGCTACCCGCAGTTTAGGGCAAAAATCCATTGCACGTACAAACGCATCCGCAACCGCAAAGACTTTCGGGCTTTTAGCAACGAGTGCCAAGATTTTGTGTATAATCACGTCAATAAGGCTAGTTCCATTCCCGAGAAGGAGTTTAGCAATGATTCGTTGCATGTTTGGGGACTTTTTTACGAGTTGCGGGGTAATACGGCTTCGCCCATCCAGCTTTATTTGACCGACAGCGTGCATCATTTTTTCCGTGGAGCGGTGTACATTGAGAGTTTGCCCAACCAAGATTCGCTTGCACCCGTCATTAACTACATTGTCGCCGACGCGATGCATCTGGTAGAGACGTTCCAATGGCAGTGATGGATTACATACGAGAGCAGGCGAGCCAGCAAAAGCCTATGCTGGTGGTGTTGTTGGACCCCGAAAAGCCGATTGACTTGTCACTGATGTGTGAACAAATCAAGCAAAGCGAGGTTGATTTGGTGTTTGTGGGGGGCAGTACGGGGCAAAAAATAGAGGATTTTGTGCTGTATTTGAAAAAACATGTCCCGCAAAAAATCGTTCTTTTTCCAGGTAATATCCATCAGTTTTGTGCTCAGGCAGACGCTTTGTTATTTTTGAGTGTGCTTAATGCGACCGACTGGCAGATGCTCATTGGGCAACAGATTCGTGTTGCACGAGCCATCCAACAGAGCCAAATTGAGACGATTGCGATGGGATACATCTTGATTGATGGGGGCAAAAAAAGTGCGGTCGAACAAACGACCCATTGCGTTCCGTACTCGCAACAGGATGTGGATTTGATTGTGGATACGGCGATTGCGGGCGAACTATTGGGAATGCAACTGATTTATTTAGAGGCCGGCAGTGGTGCCATGACACCCGTTGGAACGGAGATTATCCGTCAAGTGAAAGCCCATCTGCACATCCCGCTCATCGTCGGTGGGGGCATCAAAACCGAACAAAAAATGCAAGAGGCATTCAACGCTGGAGCAGATATAGTGGTAATTGGGAATCATTTTGAACATTATCCGCAACAAATCCCCTCGTTTGCCAAAAATAAGCCAAAAGGCTAATCGTCCAATAACAGCTACAAAAGGAGTGTTCATGAGACACCAAGCCTCTTTGCGGGTGTAAAAGGAAGATAATTGGTGAAGCGGCAAAACATGGTGAAGCGGTGAATCGGTGAAGCATTTTTCACCTTTCCTATTTCACTTTTCACCTTTCACCTTTCAATTTAGGAAAAGCCTGCCAGAAGCAGCCCGCATCTCGGAAGCCTCGCTTTGGCACCCAGCGAGACTTTTACGTCGCTCATCCTCATGTTGTATATCTCTTCTCTTCTTCAGCAAGCCACAACACCGTATAACTACCCTTTATACATATCTTCTTCAAGCTTGTCACAATAAGGTCGTAATGACCGAAGGTTGAAAACCTAAGGTTGAAAAACCGCACCCGACTTCGGTTGGGTATCATAGCCCGACTTCGGTTGGGCTTTTTTATTACCTACGGCTTTCTGAATCCTCCTCTAACAACCTGCCCACCATCAATAAAAAAGGGCAGGAAGATTTCAAATACCCCGTATACCGCAGATACCCAAAAACTAACAACCTGCCCACCATCATAAAAAAAGGGCAGGAAGAATCCCACCCTTTTGAAAAATCACTTGTTCAGTGCTAACGACACGTTCACCGCACAGGCGACCGTGCAACCGACCATCGGGTTATTACCAATGCCCAAGAAACCCATCATCTCCACGTGGGCTGGCACCGAAGACGAACCCGCAAACTGTGCATCCGAGTGCATACGTCCCATCGTGTCGGTCATACCGTAACTTGCAGGACCCGCAGCCATGTTGTCGGGGTGCAACGTCCTACCTGTACCACCACCCGAAGCCACACTGAAATAGGGTTTACCTGCCAAGACACGCTCCTTTTTGTAGGTACCTGCCACAGGGTGTTGAAAACGAGTCGGGTTGGTTGAGTTACCCGTGATGCTCACGTCCACGTTCTCGTGCCACAAAATAGCCACACCTTCACGCACATCGTCCGCACCGTAGCAGTTCACTTTGGCACGCGGACCGTTCGAATAGGCTTTGCGTTTAACCTCCTTCAACTCACCCGTGAAATAGTCAAATTCCGTCTGTACATACGTGAATCCATTGATTCGTGAAATAATCATCGCCGCATCTTTTCCAAGTCCATTCAAAATAATACGCAACGGCTTTTGACGCACTTTATTCGCCATTTCAGCGATTTTGATGGCTCCTTCAGCCGCAGCAAACGACTCGTGTCCTGCCAAGAAAGCAAAACATTCGGTTTCTTCACGCAACAAACGAGCCGCTAAATTACCGTGTCCGATACCTACTTTACGGTCATCAGCCACCGAACCTGCAATACAAAACGCCTGCAAACCGATACCAATGGCTTCAGCCGCATCAGCAGCGTTTTTGCAACCTTTTTTAATGGCAATCGCACTACCCACCACGTATGCCCATTTTGCATTTTCAAAGCAGATACGTTGCGTCTCTTCGCACGTCAGATAAGGGTCTAAGCCATGTTCTTCGCAAATTTTGTTCGCTTCTTCGATACTTTTGATGCCGTATTGATTCAATACTTCCAAGATATGTTTTTCACGTCTATCTTGACTTTCAAATTGTACTGGTCGTATCATAATTTCGTCTTTTTTTCGTTATACATTACTCTTTTCGTGGGTCTATACTACGTACTGCACCCTGCTCTTTGGTGGTACGACCATACGTACCAGTATTTGCCTTCAAAGCCTCTTCGGGATTAACGCCTTTCTTGATGGCTTCCATGAACTTGCCCATGTGGACGTACTCGTAGCCACAAATCTCGTTGTCTTCGTCCAAGAACTCACGCGTGATATATCCTTCGGTGAGTTGCAAGTAACGAGGACCTTTTTCGCGGGTGGAATAAAGTGTTCCGCATTGGCTCACCAAACCTTTACCTAAGTCCTCCAAACCTGCACCAATAGCCAATCCACCTTCGGAAAAAGCCGACTGCGTGCGACCATACACGATTTGCAAGAACAACTCACGCATCGCCGTGTTGATAGCATCGCAAACGAGGTCGGTATTGAGGGCTTCCAATAAGGTCTTGCCAGGGAGAATCTCCGCTGCCATAGCCGCTGAATGGGTCATACCCGAACAACCAATCGTTTCTACCAAAGCCTCTTCGATGATACCGTCTTTCACGTTAAGACTCAACTTACAAGCACCTTGTTGCGGAGCACACCACCCCACACCGTGCGTCATACCAGAAATATCTTTGATTTCTTTTGCTTTAACCCACTTGCCCTCTTCGGGAATGGGAGCCGGACCGTGATGGGGTCCCTTTGCCACAGGGCACATACCCTGCACTTCTTTACTATAAATCATACAATTAAATTTTATGTAATTCTGTTTACAATTTTTACTTCAATTATAGTGTTGCAAAATTAAAAAAATGTTTGAAAAAGCACCAAGTTATTTTTTTAAATTTTTATTTAGGAGCATTTGGTAGCGGATTTCCATAACCTTTGTCTTCTTTCACCCCCTGTAAAAAATTGCTCAAAAACCCTTGCACAATAGGTGGAATAATGTAAATATCTTTTCGTAAATATTGAAAATCGTAGATTTTTTCGCAATCCGTAGGGGGACGATATTGATAATAATCGTACCAAAATAGCAGATTAGCGTGGTGCGGAAAAATCACCGAACAATTCTTGTACAACGCCATATATTGCTGATTGAGTGGCGAATTGAGCACCGAACCGTTCGATGACAACCACTGCTCAAAATCCGCTTTTTGCATTTTTTGAAAACGCGTTTTTTTCAACACCACACTCGCATTGGATTGCCAATCTTTTTTCAAGCATAATTGCGTATCAATCAAACGATTAGAGTTAAAAATCTCTTTGTACCACTCGTCAGGCGTTTCTACCTGCAACGAATCACAGGTTTGTTGCCCCACCAACGCATGGTTGGTTGCATTTTTTTTGCACAAAGTCATCATTTCGGAGTTGGTTGCCGAAGGGATTGTTCTACGGAGCGTGTCTTTTTCGTTCGCAAAAACAGCCAAACTGCTCAAAACCATCACGAACACCACATGAAGCGTTTTCATACCCATTGAGTTTTGGATTTGTGGCACGAAGATAGTAATTTTTTGCGAAAAATCCGCTTTTTATTGCTCAAATAATTGTTTTTTCGTACATTCGCAAACTATTGAATCGTATGAATTGGTTGGATTTAGTCATATTGGTGCCGATTTTGGTGGGTCTTGTGAAGGGCGTGATGCACGGTTTTGTGATGGAAGTTGTGGCGATTATCACGGTGGTGGTTGCTTTTGTGCTGTGTAACGTGTTCGCACCTTCGTTGTCGGCTTGGTTGGTGGCGAATTTTGGGGGTGCGAAAGAGATTCACGACGTGATTGCGTATGTGTTGGTTTTTCTCGCTTCGGCATTCGTATTGAACCTCATTGGCAGACTGATTTCTCGCATCATTAAGGCTATTCATTTGGGGTGGTTAAACAACTTATTGGGGAGTTTGTTTGGAGGAATAAAATACGGAATAGTGGTTTTAATAGTGGTTTTTTGTGTCAATAAAATTGATTCGGTGGTGCATTTTTTGCCACAAGAAACAAAAGAAGAGTCGTTTTTATATCTACCCTTTGTAAAAATGGGTAATAATTGTTGGGAAAAAGTAGTATGAAAGAGATTTATTTTGGTTTAGGCAGTAATTTAGGTAATCGCGAACAGACGATTCAAAATGCGTTGCAAAAAATGGCTGAAAAGATAGGCAAACAGCAGAGTTGTTCGGCGTTTTTTTACTCGGAACCGTGGGGCTACGAAAGCGAAAATGGTTATTGCAATGTTGTGGCATGTTTTACCACAGATTTGGCTCTGATAGACGTTTTGCACATAACGCAAGACATTGAAAAACAGTTGGGGCGTTTGACCAAATCGGTTAATGGCGTTTATCATGACCGCACGATTGATATTGATTTGATTTTATGCTTTGAAAACGGCGAATCAGTGTCTGTTCAAACGGATGAATTAACCGTTCCCCATCGGTTTATGAAGGAACGCGAGTTCGTGATGACACCTTTGAAAGAGATTTGTAAGTATCCAATTCCGTAAAAAATGGGGAATATATTAGCCATAGTAGGGCGTCCAAATGTGGGAAAATCCACGCTCTTTAACCGCTTGACGAAGACTCGCCGAGCCATCGTTAGTGCCGAAGCAGGTACGACTCGCGACCGTCAATACGGGAAGGTTGAGTGGTGCGGAAAGGAGTTCAGCATCATTGATACGGGTGGTTGGGTGGTTAATTCGGACGACACGTTCGAGAACCAAATCAACCGACAGGTAACATTGGCGATAGAAGAGGCTACCGAAGTGTTGCTATTGGTCGATGTGCAGGTGGGCATCACCGAGTTTGATATGGAGGTGGCACAGTTGCTTAAACGCTCTAATAAGCGGTGTCTTTTGGCGGTTAACAAGGTGGATACTTTCACGGCACGGTACGGAGCAGCGGAGTTTTATAAGTTGGGCTTGGGCGAACCCTTCGTGATTAGTGCGGAAAATGGCTTGGGTACAGGCGAATTATTGGACGAGATATGTGCTCGTTTCCCAGCCTTCGATGGCGAGGAGTTGGAAGAGGACTTGCCACGTTTTGCGGTGGTGGGACGACCAAATGCAGGCAAAAGTAGCCTAATCAACGCTTTTATTGGCGAAGAACGCACCATCGTAACCGACATCGCAGGCACGACTCGCGACAGTATTTACACGGAATACAACAAATTTGGCAAGCGTTTTTATTTGGTGGACACGGCAGGCATCCGCAAAAAAGCCAAAGTAACCGAGGATTTAGAGTATTATTCGGTGGTTCGGGCGTTGCGAGCAATTGAAAATTCGGACGTTTGTATCTTGATGATTGACGCTACCAAAGGCATTGAAGGGCAAGATTTGAACATCTTTTCGATTATTCAAAAAAATAAAAAAGGGTTGGTCGTGTGCGTCAATAAATGGGATTTGGTGGAGGATAAAACCACGCAGAGCATCAAGGTTTTTGAGAATGCGATTCGGGAACGCTTGGCACCTTTCACCGATTTTCCGATTTTGTTCATCTCCACCATCAACAAACAGCGGATTTTCAAGGTGATAGAAACGGCTCTGGCAGTGTACGAAAACAAGGAACGCAAAGTGCCGACCTCGCAACTGAATGAAAAATTTTTACCCTTGATTGAAAATTATCCGCCACCCGCTATCAAAGGCAAATATGTCAAAATCAAGTACTGCACGCAGCTGCCCAACACGCAAATTCCGACCTTCGTCTTTTTTGCCAATTTGCCGCAGTATGTGAAGGAAAATTATCGGCGTTTTTTGGAAAATAAACTGCGTTCGTGGTGGGATTTTTCGGGTACGCAAGTGCAAATTTTTATTCGTCCAAAGTGAAATTAGTGGGATTTACATACGAGCGAGCGGATTCTCCGACCCTGATTTTGAAGAGCGATTCGTCTTTGTTGGTCAATCGGAAGCCATTTTTTATCCCCGATTTTGCCCAACATTTTACGGCGACTCCGTGCTTGGTTTTTCGCTTGTGTAAGGTGGGAAAGTCCATTTCGCAACAGTTTGCACCGCGTTATTGGGATAGTTTCACGTTTGGATTGAACATCAAAGCGAAGGATTTGTTGCAACAGGCACACCAAACGGGCGATGCTTGGACGGCTGCCATAGCGTTTGATTACTCACTTGTGGTGGGCAAAATGTTGGACAAAGAATTGTTTAAAGATTTTGTGTTTGATTTGCAAATTGGTGCTGAAAATCAACAATTTACGTTGCAAGATTGGGCTTTAACGGCAGAAGAAACCATTGAAAAAGTGAGCCACTTGATGACCATCAGACAAGGCGATTTGCTTTTTATGGATAATAAGAACTATCTTTATGATTTACAACAAAATACGAATTATAAAGTAACTCACAACGACGAAGAAATTTTATTCTGTGCCATCAAATGAAACGACTCTTGTTTGCGATATTTTTTGCGTTGCTCGTTGCACCTATCGTTGCGAGCATTCACACTTTTCCTGCATCTTCGGTCTTGCGAGAGGGAAAATTTGTGAAAATCAGGGTTGAGCAGTCGGGCATTCATTCGCTCACCTACGAGCAAATCGAAAAAATGGGCATCAACCCGCAAAAAGTGTGTATTTTTGGCTATGGTGGAGCGATTTTGAACCAATCATTCAAGTTAAAAGATAGTAAAATGGATGACCTTCCGATGGTGCCGATTTTGATGAATAAAGGCTCTGACGGTGTTTTTGGGCGAGGCGACAACATCCTTTTTTACGCACAAGGCCCCGTTTCGTGGCATTGGGACAAGCAAAAAGCATTTTTATTCCACAAACGCAATCCGTACAGCAATTTTGGCTACTATTTTGTGGGTGAAAGCGAAAATGTAAGTCGTTTTATCAAGGAAATTGCAACGGACATCAGCGGCAAAACTGCAACCGATATGGATTTTTGTGTGCGAACCGATTTGCACGAGCAAGAACTTGTTAATTTGGTGGATGTCAATGGAATAAATGGCGGTGGCAGAGAGTTTTTTGGCGAAAGTTTTAACCCCAAAACTTCGCATACGGTTTCTTTCCAAACCCCGAATATCATCACCTCAACACCAGCAACTATCCGCTACGAATTAGCAGCTGCGAGCCACGATAATAGCAGTTCATTCACGGTTTCTGCCCAAAATCAAACGCAACAGCACACCATTTTCACGCTCACGGATTTTTATATGCAGGCCAAAAATGTGGTTGCACAACTTGCGTTTACGCCGTCTTCCACCCAACAAAACGTCTCCATTTCGTTCTCCAACGTGGATGCAACGGCGAAAGGTTGGCTCAATTTTATTGAACTCAATTATCGGCAAAATCTGTCTATGGTAGCGGACGAAATGCAGTTTTACAATATCACCAACGTGGGAAATGATGCCATCCATGCCTATCGTTTGCAAAACGCCAATGAAAACACGCAAATCTGGGATGTGAGCCGTTTGGATACGATTTTTCAAGTGCCTGCAACCCGAAGTGGAAATACGCTAACGTTCTATGGTTCAACAAAAAAAGTGCGACATTACGTTGCCTTCAATACTCAATACGGCAAGTTTCCAACACCCACGGTCATCGGTACCATTGCCAACCAAAATCTGCATGCCCTTCCCGATGTGGAGATGGTCATCATAACGCCTGCTGCATTCGCTCAACAAGCCGAAGAGTTGGCAAAAATCCATCGACAAAACGACGGTTTGAATACGGTTGTGGTTACGGACGAGCAGATTTTCAACGAGTTTTCGTCGGGAACACCAGACGCAACGGCTATTCGTTGGTTCGCAAAAATGCTGTACGAGCGGGGCAATGGCAGTTTAAAATATCTTTTGTTGTTTGGCGATGGCACATTTGATAACCGCAACATCTTGAAGAAAAACCCCGAAAACACGCTCATAACCTACCAAATAAACGATTTAGAAGGGCAAAACTACCTCAACGAGATGTACGCTTTCCCGATTGATGATTATTTTGGTTGTTTGGGGGACGAGACGGGCATTGATGCGAATGAAATCTACCAAGATAAGATGGCGACGATAGACGTTGCAGTGGGGCGATTGCCGATTTCGACCGTGCAAGAAGCCAACGAGATGGTGGAAAAAATCCGCAATTATATCACGGAATGCCGCTTGGGCGAATGGAAAAATCAGGTCGTTTTTTTGGCAGACGATGGCGACAAAGCGGTTCATCTCAACGTGGCAGAACGGGCTGCCAAAGGCGTGGAAACCCAAAATCGGCAGTTGGTGGTGAATAAAATTTATTTTGACGCTTACCAGCAACAAACGAACGCCTCCAACGAGAGTTATCCGATGGCAGAATCGCTGCTGAACGAATTTTTGACAGAAGGAATGCTGTTTTTTGATTACAGCGGGCACGGAGGTTACAATAACATCACTTCGGAGAACATTCTGTCCATTTACGATATTCGCAATTTGAAGAACAAGAATTTGGGCTTTTGGATGCTGGCAACATGCAGTTTTTCGCATTTTGATTCGCGTCATCAGAGTGCGGGCGAAGTGGCGATTTTGTCTCCAAAAGGCGGAGCAATTGGCGTTTTGTCCGCTTGTAGAACCGTTTTGGCGAGCTTCAATAGCGACATCAATTATTACGTTTGCACCAACCTCTTGGGCGATATGTCCAAAAACATCTCCTTTGGCGAAGCAACCCGACAAGCGAAGAATCAATGTGGCGTAGAACATAATAAATTAGCCTATGTTTTGCTGTGCGACCCAGCCTTGAAGTTTAACTATCCAAACGACTATACTATCCAAACGACCTTGCAAAAAGACACGCTCAGAGCCTTGTCGTTGCATACGATTGAAGGCGACATCGTCAATCAGGCAGGCGAAAAGGCGACCAATTTTAATGGCAAATTGGACATTTCCATTTACGACAAAAAGCAAACTTTACTGAGCAACGACAACGACGAACGAGACGAAAGTGAAAAGGTGCAAATTGCTTACGACGACTACCCAAACCTGCTGTATAAGGGGGTTGTAGATGTTGAAAAAGGGCATTTCTCGTTCCCGTTCCGCGTCCCGAAGGACATTCACTACAACTACGGCGATGGACGGATGGTCCTTTATGCCTACGATGAGAGTTCTTGCCAAGATGCAGTGGGTTATAACGAAGATTTTACCATCGGTGGCACCGATCCGAACGCGATAGAAGACATCACGGGACCGCAAATTAGGCTCTATCTTGACCACGAAAACTTCCAAGACGGAGA
>JBGUYG010000092.1:0-4892 GCA_045118535.1 Paludibacteraceae bacterium | reverse complement strand
GGTTATATCCATTTGCGGTAAGCATTTGTGCTACGATATTTTCATAAACATAACCAAGGTTGGCAGATAATTTATCCGACAGCAATTTGGTATATATCGTATTTTCGGTATAGTCTTTATCCCAAAACGCCAAAGTAACAAATAGTCCTGTGTCTGCCAAAAAAAGCTTATAGTACGAATTATTGCGATTCATTCCTAAACCAACATTAGGGTCGTTGGCATGATACGCTATTGTTACCACTTGACTATCTACCATCTCAGCGATATAGGTTTCTTCTTTTCGGTCAATCCTACTTCCTATGGCAGTAGAAGCCATGTATCGCTTTGCATTGCTTGTCAACTGTGCTGGTATATTCATAAAGAGATTGGATATATTGCCTGTGTTATCTATCTTACGGAAATCGTCATCATAGAGCATAATTATCTCTCTTTTTTTAGCATCAACAATTTGTAGGTTGTTTGTCTTGATATAAGTTTCAACGGCTTGTGGCATACCACCAACAACCATATATGTCCGCAATAAACGCATCCATTCACGATGTACGGCTTGTCCCATTGGGCGACGCATCAAAAACGCTTGCTTGAGCAATTCGGGAAAAGTTTCGTTACCAACAGCCCAGCAAAACTCGTCCAAATCCATCGGATGTAAAGTTAAGCGTGTTTCTTCACTTGGAATCAGGATATTCTGCACATTTTTCTTTATCGAAAGCAATGAACCTGTTTCTATATAGTCATATCGTCCGTCTTTTACCAAGTATTTTATTGCCTGTCGTGCTGCGGGCTTCAACTGCACTTCATCAAAGATAATACACGAGCGTCTTTCATACAACACCACATGAAACAAACTTTGCAAACGAAAGAAAAAATAGTTTAAGTCACGTATATTGTCAAAGAGTTCGTCTATCTCGGTTGAACTTTGTGCGAAATCTATAAGCACATACGATTCATATTCGTTTTTTGCGAACTCTTCTACTATGGTTGACTTCCCGACACGGCGTGCACCTTTGACTAACAAGGCAGATTCACCGTTGCGTTCCCGCTTCCACTCAAGCATTTTGTCATATAACTTACGTTTGAATATCATAGTTTATTTGTTTTATTCTGGCACAAAAATACTTCATTTCCCTTATCCCGCAAAATTTATTTCGCCATTTTGTGCAAGAATCGCAAAATTTATTTTGTCATTTTGTGTAAGAATCGCATTTTTTGTCATTTTTAAAATTTTCTTTTCATTCAATAAATAGGTTTTATTTAACTTGTTGGCTGATAATGCTTTCTAAATCTAAAATGCACTATTTTACAAATTTTAGCATATTCAAAACGCGTTATTTTACAAAAATCAGCATATTCAAAACGCACTATTTATCATTCAATTTGAATCACTTCTGGCGAAACTGTTTGATAGTTTGGCATACAATCACCAATATCGGCACCCGTATAAGTTGGATCACAAATGGTATAAACTTTATCTTTCCACCTAAAATGCCAACCGTAGTATTGATTATCTGGAAAAACAACTGCGGTGGCAAGATGTCCTGGATAGTAGAGTAAGACAGCCTCTAATCCCAGTAATTCACGCACCAATATAGAGTAGAAAATAGAACGATCTTCACAATCCGAATAAGGATAAAAGAGTGTTTCATCGCCAAACAAAGGGCGTTCGTAGCCAAATTGGTCGCCATCTGTTTGATAAGAAAATGCGGTTTGCACAAAGTTTAGAAGCATATTTGCCGCATCTTTTACTGATTTGCCCGCTATTTCTCGTTTGAGAACAGGATACAAAGACGCTTTCGTTTCGTCTGAAAGAGAGGCAGCGGAATAATAATCCCAACTCGTACTCAACGGATACTCATTGTAAAAATCAATCAAATTTTTATTTACAACAAAGGTTGCTTTCATTGACGGATAACGAGCAGAGGCGATGGTGCGTTGGGGTGCAGGTTGGAAATCTAAATTAGGCGATTTAGTTAGTCGCAAAGAAGGAATTTGTTCATTTGGAAACTCTTTTTCAAAAATATAAAAGGACTCTTTCTCACCACTTTTTCCAAATATCCAATACTTCTGTCCTTCTAAATCTAAGTAAGAATAGCCATATAAACTCGCTTTGAGGGGAACCAATAAGTAAAAACGATCGCTCGTGCGAGCAACACGTGTAGAATAACCCGATTGGGTTAAAATATACATTTGCATTATCACTGCTTCATTGGATTGTTTGGAGCCATAGAATGTTTGTGTGAGCGTTTGCACAAGATTGATATAACCCCAATCGCCAAGTTGCAACTCGTCGCGTAAGCGTAAACAATCGGCTATTACATCATCATAAGCGGAGTTAGATAAATGATTCCACATGGCTGTTGCTGCGGGTTCGCTAACGGCAGATAATGTGTATTTAAGAGCATCGTTAAGATGAACGGCACAAGACGTTCCATGAAACGTAAACTTGAATTGTGGTTTGTCGTCTTTCAGAGGCTCACTTATCGGTACAATAGGCTCGGGTTCATCATACGGCACAATGGAAATTACCGATTTGCAGTTAATCTCATTGAGAGTTGGAGGTGTTTTATCCATTTTGACTGCTGGTTTGGGTGGATCTTGGTCTTTGGGTTTCTTTATTGCGGCATAAGATTTGTATAAAGTCCACTTTTGTGACATAGTTTTGGCATAGTCGGCATTGATTTTTTTGCGATAAGCGTCATATTCTTTCTGTTGTGCCGACTTAAAGTTTTGATACTTCGTCTGTTGTGTGGATTTATATTGCTCAAATGTCTGCTTTTGAGCAAAAACTGACAACGGAAATAGCAAGATTAAACCTATTTGAAAAAATCTCATGGCAATACGATTAAAATTTTATTTACTATCTTCAGTTATTTTAATATTTTTAACTCTATAATCTCGCCCTCTAAAAATCACCACTTCATTTGCTTTTACAGAGCCGATTGATGCAGACCCAGAAGATCCAGTGCCTTTTTTAAAGTACGTTTTATCATTGATTACAACTTCCAAAAAAGCATCTGAAGATACGCTATATCTATAATCATTCCCAGAGCTGTGATAAAATGATAGTTCACCCGCTACCGTAGTTTTGAAACTAAATTCACAAGTATCAGTTTTGTTAATAGTTACTGCTTCATAATTACTCCAAGACCACCCTTTATTTGTAAGACAATCCCCTGCTCCAGTAATTTCTTGAATTATAGGGTCAGTGTTCTTTTCGCTATCATCTTCATTAGTAGGTTGAGTTTCAGTTTCATCATCAACATTATACGTAAACATATCGTCAGAACAAGACATAATAAATAAACTTAAAGAAAGCAAGAAAATTTTAAAATACGTTTTCATAATTTTATACTTTGATTGTTAATACATTTATTAGCGAGTACTCCATGCTACGCCAATTTTAAGATTTGCAAATGGCATATACTCTTTTGTTATCATATCATACGACACACCACCACTTATACTTAAGAAAAAAGCACAATCATATTCTTCGTAAGAATATGTGGGAACTACATCATAACCTATATGCAACAGAAGACCATGAGTCGGGGCAGGAATCATTTTACGGACAGCTACTTTTCCATCTTTATCATTATTTCCTCCATATTTATCATATTTCACGTTTGCAAATGGTTTCACAATAGAACCATATCCACACGCCAAATATAAACCATTATATGGAAAAAATTTTATACCACCAGCATAATGAAAAGTGGTTCTTGTAACATACCAATAACCAGTCTTTTCTCCAGCAGTAACATAACGATCTAAATTATAATCGTATTTGGTTGTTGTGCTTGTTTTTTCAACTGTAATACGTGTTAAATCTACACCCACATCGCCATAAAACCCGATACCAACCACTCCACCAAAACGCGATGAAATCCCAGAAGTTGCATTCCAAGGAAATCCTCCGCTAGCAATCGTCCACGCCACATAACTTTTGCCTTGAGGCTCTTGGGAAACTTGTTGAGCTGCTTGAGAATTATTTCTTAGTAAACCTGCTATAATCTTTTTAGATACAACTTCCATCTCGCTATAATTCAATCTATCATCCACCCTTGCTGATGCTGTCTTTATAATTACATTGCTCGAAACATCTATTATTGAAGCACGAAATTCATGGTCGTAAGACCCAGAGTGTGTAACATGGACAGCACATATTTGTGTTTCTCCATATTGTTTAGTAGCATTAACTATTTGAGTATAATCAATATGCCCATTCCGTTGATTTGCTAATGCTTGTTGAATTAAGGTGTTTAGTGCGTTATATCTATTAACAGCAATATATTGCTTACTTTCTATGAGCCCTTCCGTAATATAACCAGCTAATGATTTTTCAAGATTGCTTCCCATATAGGAAGTGCTCTCATTTAAAATATACACTGCAATTTTTGTTTTTTGTGTCGAGGCATAATAAGGATTTGTTTCTACTTTTTCCTTTTTCGCCCATAACGCTGGCGTATATGTACACATATATAACACCAAAAGGATTAGTACTTTTTTTGTCATATCATTTATTTTTTAGTATTTCAATTATATCATTTACGATAGGGTCCAGCTCTCCTCGCTCTAAAATAATTTGTGCTGCTCTATTATAGCCACCTTGCTCTTGTGAAGCACATTCTTTGCTCGATTTTACAAACGCATTATGAGCCACTTGTCTTTTGGTATCATACACCGAACCCGATATATTGATAATCACACATTGAAAAATGGTAACTACACTCTTTTCGGCTCGAATATCCAAAGTAATAATTTTATCTGCTTGTGTCGGAGAATCAATAAATGCACAATGAATGCCAGTTATTTTTCCTTTTATCATCTCTGCGATTGAAGAACAAGGTACACTGAAGATATTACTATTACATTGAACGCAAACTAATATGGGCTTG
>JBGUYG010000091.1:0-2473 GCA_045118535.1 Paludibacteraceae bacterium | reverse complement strand
CACATTGGATGTTTGGTAGTTGGTGCGATGGTCTTTGACGCGTCTATCATCAAACACATACGACCTGATTTGGCTTCCCCACTCTATTTTTTTCTTGCTCGCCTCAATCGCATTAGTCGTTTGGCGACGTTTCTCCAATTCCAATTCGTACAACTGACTCCGCAAGTGCCGCATTGCGTTTTCGCGGTTCTTGGGCTGGTCGCGTGTCTCGGTGTTTTCGATCACAATCTCGTCCTCTTGGTTCGTGAGTGGATTGATGAATTTATAATGCAATCGCACTCCCGACTCCACCTTATTGACGTTTTGTCCACCCGCACCACTTGACCGAAACGTATCCCAACTGATGTTCGCAGGGTTCACCTCCACCTCAATCGTATCGTCCACCAATGGCACCACAAACACGCTCGCAAAGCTCGTCATCCGCTTCCCTTGGGCATTATATGGACTTACACGCACCAAGCGATGCACCCCATTTTCACTCTTCAAAAAGCCATACGCCATATCGCCCTCGATGTCGAACGTTACCGTTTTGATACCTGCCGTATCGCCCTCTTGGAAGTTGGAAATCGTTACTTTATAGTTGTGTTTCTCGCAATATCGCTGATACATTCGCATAAGCATCTCTGCCCAATCCTGTGCCTCTGTTCCACCTGCTCCAGACACAATTTTGAGTACCGCTGGCAGTGAGTCTTCTTCTCGGCGAAGCATGTTCTTCATCTCCAAATCCTCCACTTCTTTGTAGGCTTTTGCAAAGATATTATCCATTTCCTCCTCACTTATCAACTCATCTTTGACAAAATCCACCGACAACAAGACCTCCTGCACAAATTTTTCGGCATTTTCGTAGCCTTCAATCCATTTTTTGATACCTTTCACTTTTCGCATTTGGTCTTCGGCACGCTTTTGGTCTTGCCAAAAAGTGGGGTCTTGCGTGTGCAATTCCTCCTCTTGCAAGGTCATTCGCTTCTCCTCAATAGCCAAACATTGGTACAAACGCTCCAAACGGCTTTGTAAATCTTTTATTTGTTCTGCGGTTACCATATCTAATTCAAATCATATCCATAATGTTTCAGGCGTGCCACATTCGAACGCCAATTCGGGTCAACCTTCACAAAAAGTTGCAGATAAACGGGTTTTTCAAAAAACGCTTCAATATCTTTGCGTGCTAATGTTCCTATTTTTTTGAGTGCCAAGCCATTTTTGCCAATGATAATGCCCTTTTGTGAATCACGTTCGCAATAAATCGTTGCCGAGATATGCAAGCAAACGCGGTTTTTATGCTTAACTTGCTTATTATCAACATTTTGCGTTGTTTCCGTAAGCGGTTTTTCCTTAAAACTATCCACTTCCACTTCCACCGAATACGGCACTTCTTTTTGGTAATTCAGCAAAATTTTTTCGCGGATTATTTCGGTAACAAAAAAGCGGGCAGGTTTGTCTGTGAGTTGGTCTTTCGGGAAAAAAGGCTCACTTTCGGGCAAATTGTCCTTAATTTGTTTGAACAAAACATCAATCCCAAATTTATTCAGTGCCGAAATGGGTAAAATAATCGCCGTGGGCAGTTCTTGATGCCAATAATCGTACAGTTTTTCCAACGTTTCGGGCGTAATCAAATCAATTTTATTGATGATAACGATGATTTTGGCTTGCTTCTGTGTTTGCTCAAAACGCTTTATTTTACTCAAAAAATCGCCATTCTTGTCGGGATTATCTTGTCCGTCCGTAACATAAAGCAAAATATCCGCATCAAGCAATGCCGACAACGAAAATTCCAGCATTTTTTCCTGCAAACGATACGTAGAGTGGAGCAAACCGGGCGTATCCGAATAAACAATCTGAAAATCTTCGCCATTGACGATGCCCATAATGCGATGCCGAGTCGTTTGGGCTTTGGAAGTAATAATAGACAAATGCTCCCCTACAAGAGCATTCATCAGAGTTGACTTTCCCACGTTGGGATTGCCGATAATGTTCACAAAACCCGCTTTGTGCATATCCTTTTATTTTGCGAAAGAAATCGAACGCGTTTCACGGATAACGGTTATACGCACTTGACCAGGATACGTGAGTTCATTTTGGATTTTATTCGCCAAATCAAATGACAAAACTTCTGAATCTTTGTCCGATATTTTGTCTGCACTCACAATCACTCGCAATTCTCGTCCCGCTTGCAAAGCATACGTCTTACGAACACCTGGATACGAAAGTGCCAAATCCTCCAAATCTTTCAAACGCTTGATATACGCCTCCACAATCTCACGGCGAGCACCTGGACGTGCACCCGAAATAGCATCACACGACTGTACAATAGGTGCGATTGGGGTTGTCATTTCCATTTCATCATGGTGGGCACCAACGGCATTGCAAATGTCTGGTTTTTCGCCATATTTTTCGCACAAATTTTTCCCAACCAATGCGTGTGGCATCTCCAAATCCTCGTCATACACCTTGCCAATATCGTGCAACAAACCTG
>JBGUYG010000090.1:0-14911 GCA_045118535.1 Paludibacteraceae bacterium | reverse complement strand
AATGATTAAAAACACCACTCTGATAGCAAGACTCTTGTTGGGTGTTGTTTTTGTGTTTTCTGGCTTTGTGAAAGCGATTGACCCGTTGGGAACAACCTACAAAATAGAGGATTATTTGTTTGCTTTTGGTGACTTTTTTATCACGTTTTTGCCTTTGGCACAAACCCTCGCTATTTTGCTCATTGCGGTGGAATTTACGCTGGGTGTATGTTTATTGCTCAACGTGCGTCCGAAGCTTGTTGCGTGGATAACATTCGCTTTTTACTGCGTGATGACGCCCTTGACACTTTACATTGCAGTAACCAATCCAATCTCGGATTGTGGCTGCTTCGGCGAAGTGCTGGTGATTTCAAATACGCAAACGTTTGTTAAAAATGTTATCCTGCTTTCGTGTGCTATCTTCTTGATTTACATAGAGAAAAAGAATCCATCGCAAAATCCACCCATCTTGCGTGATGCGATTGCAACGGCGACCCCGTTTGTGGTAATTTTGCTGTTTATGTGGTGGACTTTGTTGCACTTGCCCATCGCGGATTTTCGCCCTTACAAAATAGGAAATAACATCATCGAATTAATGGAATATCCTGACGATGCAGAGCCTGACGAGTACGAAACAACGCTCATTTATGCCGACCCAAACGGCAACGAAAAAGAGTTTACCATCAACGATTATCCCAAAGAGGGTGGTTGGACGTTCGTTCGCCAGAATAGTAAGTTGGTTAAAAAAGGGTACGAGCCACCGATTCACGATTTTGAGATTACGACTGAGGATTTGGACGTAATAACCTACGATATTTTGACTTCGGAAGTGCCTGTGCATTTGGTTATCATGTATAATTTGCAAAAAAGCAATATGAAATTGTTGCCGAAAATTCGGGCTTTGTTTGAGGAATGTACCGCCAAAGGTGAGCCTGTTTATCTCGTTACAAGTTCGTTGCAAGAGGATATAGAACTGCTTCAAAGCCAATTGGAAGTGGCGTTGCCGATATGTTTTTGCGACCCAATCACGCTCAAAACGATTGTGCGGGCTAATCCAGGCGTGATGGTTGTAAAAGATGGCGTGATTATAGACAAGTATAATTTAAGAAATAGATAATATGAATAATCGTAAAATGGTAGCAGGGAACTGGAAAATGAACAAAACCCTGCAAGAAGGCGAAACGTTAATCAAAGAATTAGATAAACTCATTTCCAATCCAGCGTGTGCTGTGGTGATTGGCGTGCCGTTTATTCACTTGACGACCGCATGTAATTTATTGAAAGACAACAAGTTTATTCAGGTTGCGGCTCAAAACTGTGCCGATAAGGCGTCTGGGGCTTTTACAGGCGAAGTGTCGGCTGCTATGGTGGCTTCAACGGGTGCAACATACTGTATTTTGGGGCATTCGGAAAGACGCACCTACTATCACGAAACGAATGCGATTTTGCAAGAAAAAGTGAACTTGGCATTGGAAAATAACCTTAAAGTGATTTTCTGTGTGGGCGAAACGAAGGAAGAACGTGAAGCCAATAAACAAGAACAAATCGTAAAACAACAACTGCAAGAGGGACTTTTCCACCTTTCGGCTGAACAATTTAAGCAAATCGTCATCGCATACGAACCCGTTTGGGCTATCGGAACAGGTTTGACGGCAACGCCCGAACAAGCCCAAGAGATGCACAAGTATATTCGTGGATTGCTGCAGGAAAAGTATGGCGAATTGGCAGCAAGTACGACTATCTTGTACGGTGGTTCGTGTAACCCCAAGACGGCTCCCGAACTATTCAGCAAACCCGATATTGACGGTGGCTTGATTGGTGGAGCAAGTTTGAAGGCAGAAGATTTTAGTGCAATCATTAACGCTCAATAATATGGCTATCATTCGCTCAGTAAGAGGTTTTACGCCTCAAATTGGAAAAGGTTGTTTTTTGGCAGATAATGCAACGGTTATCGGCGACACCATCATCGGCGAAGGTTGTTCGGTGTGGTTTGGAGCGGTTGTGCGAGGCGATGTGAATTCGATTCGTATCGGCAATCATGTCAATATCCAAGACGGTGCGGTGTTGCATACGCTCTACGAGAAATCCCAGATTCATATCGGCGACTACGTGTCCATTGGGCATAACGTAACCATTCATGGTGCGGACATTGACTCGTACGCACTGATTGGTATGGGGTCGACCGTTTTGGACGGGGCTCATATCGGCGAGGGTGCCATCGTGGCAGCGGGTGCATTGGTGCTTAAAAACACGCAAATCGGACCCTATGAAGTGTGGGGTGGGGTGCCTGCAAAGTTTATCAAAAAGGCAGACCCCGAACAGACGAACGAAATTAATAAGAAAATTGCTCACAACTACGCAATGTATGCCTCGTGGTATCAAGAAGAAAAGTGATGTATAAACGAATTTTATTAAAATTATCGGGCGAATCGCTGGCTGGGGGTACAGGAAACGGTATCCTTGCTGAGAAGTTGGAACAGTACGCCACGCAAATCAAAACCATCGTCAATAAAGGCGTGCAAGTGGGCATCGTCATTGGTGGTGGCAATATCTTTCGGGGTGTGTCAGGGTTAAAGACAGGCATCGATAGGGTACACGGCGACCAGATGGGTATGTTGGCAACCTGCATCAACGCTTTGGCACTTTGTTCAACCCTCAATGCAATGGGACAGAAAACAAAAGTGTTGACCTCCGTGCGAATGGAACCGATTGCCGAATACTACAACCCCGACAAGGCAAAAAGCCTCTTAACAGAAGGTTATGTGGTGATTTTTGCTGGGGGAACAGGCAGTCCATTTTTTACCACCGATACGGCTTCGGCACTACGGGCAGTGGAGATTGGAGCCGATATTTTGTTCAAAGGCACGCGTGTAGATGGCATTTACGACAGCGACCCCGAAAAGAACCCTTCTGCCAAGAAGTTTTCCACCATCACCTACCACGATGCGATGGAAAAGAACTTGCGGGTGATGGATATGACGGCTTTCGCGATGTGTCAGGAAAACAACATGCCGATGTACGTGTTTAATATGGACATCGTTGGCAATTTGGAAAAAGTAATAGATAACGAACAAATTGGAACATTAGTAACTCCTTAAAATTTTGAAATATGATAGATAGTAAAGTTATTTCACAGGCTGCAGAAGAAGCCATGCAATCGGCGGTAGTGTTCTTGGAGGACGCTCTTTCGCATATCCGTGCTGGCAAAGCCTCTGTGAAGTTATTAGACCCGATTAAGATTGATTATTATGGCACTGTAACGCCACTTTCGGGTGTGGCAACCCTTACAACGCCAGACGCACGCACGATTCAAATCCAACCTTGGGAGAAGAAAATGCTTGCGGACATTGAGCGTGCCATCATCAATTCTAATATCGGTTTGGCACCGAGCAACAATGGCGAAAGTATTCGCTTGGTTATTCCACCGCTCACCGAAGAACGCCGTAAAGAGTTGACCAAACAATGTAAAGCGGAGGCAGAAAATGCCAAAATTTCGGTGCGTAATGCTCGCCGCGATGCTATTGAAAAGTTGAAAAAACAAATCAAAGAGGGAATGTCGGAAGATGCCGAAAAAGATGCCGAAGAAAATGTGCAAAAAATCCACGACAAATACCTCAAAAAAATCGATGACTTGTATGCCATCAAAGAAAAAGAAATAATGACAGTTTAAATTTGAAAATTTATGAATAAGTTTTTAGTAAGTTGTATTGTATTTTGTAGTGTTTTTTTAACCTCTTGTATCGGTCCAAAGGGAGAGCAAGGGGAACCGGGAATACAAGGTCCTGGAACAAATTGGAGAATAGTTAATGTTACGGTAAAAGCTACTGAGTGGGAGTATGGTGTAGCAACTGAAACGGAAAATCCAGATGAACAATATAACAATCATTATTTTTTTCACAGGGTAGATGTCCCTGAATTGAAAAATCTTGTTTACGATGAAGAAGGTGAAGGAATTCTCTATGATAAAGGTAATGTGCAAGGTTATGTTATTTATAATTATGATACGGATGCTGAACGACAGCATGTATTGCCATATACTCGTCATTATGAAAAGTGTGTTGATGAAGCGAATAATCAATGGGAATTTTATAACGAAACGGTTGATTTTGTATTCGGATTAGACTGGGTTGAATTTCAGTTTAGAGCATCGGATTTTAAGTATGAAGATGATGAAACATATAATCCTGGGGAATGTCGATTCCGTTTGGTACTAACTTGGTAAAACAATGGCGAATGAGTTTTTAGCCGATATTACGAACCAAGAATACAAGTATGGTTTTACGACCTCCGTTGAGACGGACATTATTCCTGTGGGGTTGAACGAAGACGTGGTGCGTTTGATTTCGCAGAAGAAGAATGAACCTGCTTGGTTGTTGGATTTTCGGCTAAAAGCGTTCCAAAAATGGCAAACCATGCCCGTGCCAATGTGGGCTCATTTGGACATCCCACCGATTGATTTTCAAACCATCTCGTACTATGCCGACCCGCTGAAAAAGTCCAAAAAAGACGAACCTATCGACGAGGAAATCCTCAAAACGTTTGATAAGTTGGGTATCCCGTTGGAGGAACGCGAGGCTCTGAGCAAAGGGATGGCGATTGATGCGGTGATGGATTCCGTGTCGGTCAAAACGACTTTCCGCGAGACGTTGGCAGAAAAAGGAATTATTTTTTGTTCCATCTCGGAAGCCGTGCAGCAATACCCCGATTTGGTGCAAAAATACTTGGGGTCGGTCGTGCCTTATACGGATAATTTTTACGCTTCGCTGAACTCGGCAGTGTTCTCCGATGGCTCGTTTGTGTATGTTCCAAAAGGTGTTCGCTGTCCGATGGAACTCTCCACCTATTTCCGCATCAATGCTTCGAATACGGGGCAGTTTGAGCGGACATTGCTCGTGTGTGACGAGGGTGGTTATTTGAGTTACTTGGAGGGTTGCACGGCTCCCATGCGGGACGAGAACCAGTTGCATGCTGCTATCGTGGAGATTGTGGTGCATAAAGACGCGGAGGTGAAGTATTCAACGGTGCAGAATTGGTATCCGGGCGATAAAGAAGGGAAGGGTGGCATTTATAATTTTGTAACGAAGCGTGGCATAACGCACGAGAACGCTCGGCTGAGTTGGACGCAAGTGGAAACGGGGTCTGCCATAACGTGGAAGTATCCGTCTTGTATCCTCAAAGGCGATAACTCGTCTGCGGAGTTTTATTCGGTTGCCCTCACCAACCATTTTCAACAAGCCGACACAGGTACTAAAATGATTCATTTGGGCAAAAACACCCGTTCGCGAATCATCAGCAAGGGTATCTCGGCAGGCAAGAGTCAGAATAGTTATCGAGGCTTGGTAAAAGTGGTTCCGAATGCTGATAAAGCCCGCAATTACACGCAATGCGACTCGCTTTTGTTGGGCGACTTATGCGGGGCTCACACGTTCCCCGATATGCAGATTGCCAACCCCACGGCGACCGTAGAACACGAAGCCACGACGGGTAAAATCTCGGAAGAGCAGCTGTTTTACTGTCAGCAACGAGGCATTGACAAGGAAACGGCGATAGGTCTGATTGTAAATGGCTATGCAAAAGAAGTGATGGATAAACTGCCGATGGAGTTTGCAGTAGAGGCACAAAAACTGCTGCAAGTTTCGTTGGAAGGAGCAGTAGGATGAAAAAAATAACCAAAATATAAACCATAAAAATTACAGTAATGAACAAGCAAAATGTTGTTGTTCGCTTTTGTGGCGACTCTGGCGACGGAATGCAATTGACTGGAAATATGTTTTCCAGCTTGTCGGCAATTTTGGGTGATGAAATCTCCACTTTGCCTGATTTCCCAGCCGAAATTCGTGCCCCGCAAGGAACCCTCAGCGGTGTAAGCGGTTTTCAAGTAAATTTAGGCTCGGGCGTTTATACTCCCGGTGATAAAGCCGATGTGATTGTTGCGATGAACGTTGCGGCTTTGAAGGTGTGTGCATTAGGTTCGAAATTCAACGACCCTAAAGCCGTTTTCAATCCAGCCGATTCGCTCTTTAAACCCAATGCAGTGGTGATAGTCGATACCGACTCGTTCACCAAGCAAGACTTAGAGAAGGCACTCTTCAAAACGGAGAATCCGTTCACGGAATTGCAGTTGCCTGAAACGGTGCAAATCGTGCCTGTGCCACTGACGACGCTCACCAAAGAGTCGTTGAAAGATTCGGGCATGGACAACAAATCCATCCTCAAATCGCGTAATATGTTCGCTTTGGGCGTGGTTTGTTGGTTGTTTAATCGTCCAATCGACAAAGCCATTCACTTCTTGGAAGGCAAATTCGCTAAAAAGCCAGCGTTGATTGCTCCTAACACGAAAGTGCTGACGGACGGATACAACTACGGAAATAACACGGCGTTGAATATCCAAACGGTTAATATCGAAAAATCCGAAGGTTTGCCTCACGGAACATATACTTCTATCGCTGGAAATACAGCTACTGCGTACGGTTTGATAGCAGCAGCACAGAAGAGCGGGAAGCAACTTTTCTTGGGTTCGTATCCTATCACACCCGCTACGGATATTATGCAGGAGTTGGCTGCACGCAAGGATATGGGCGTGGTAGTTGTGCAAGCCGAAGACGAAATCGCAGGCGTTTGTACGGCTATCGGAGCCTCTTTTGCAGGCGATTTGGCAGTTACATCTACTTCGGGTCCAGGTTTGTCGTTGAAGTCGGAAGCCGTTGGTTTGGCAGTGATGGCAGAGTTGCCGTTGGTGGTGATTGACGTGCAACGTGGTGGTCCTTCGACAGGCTTACCTACCAAGACCGAACAAACCGACTTGTTGCAAGCCGTGTATGGCCGTAATGGTGAGTGTCCAGCCGTAGTTTTGGCAGCATCTTCTTCGGCGAATTGCTTCCAATTTGCTTACGAAGCCGCTAAAATTGCATTGGAGAATATGACCCCCGTTATCTTGTTGACTGATACGTATTTAGCAAACGGAACAAGTCTTTGGAAGATTCCTTCGCTCGCTTCGTTGCCAGCCATCAAACCGCAAGGTGTACCTGATAAGTTCAAAGGACAATATAATCCTGCTTTACGCGACGAAAACAATGTTCGCTACTGGGCTTACCCTGGAATGGAAGGTTTTGAGCACCGCAATATAGGTTTGGAACGCGATTTTGCAAAAGGCACGATTTCTACCAACCCCGAAAATCACCAAAAGATGGTGTTGGCACGTAAAGCAAAAGTAGACCAAGTGGCTAATCGTATTCCGTTGCTCAAAGTGCAAGGAAATGAAAACTCGGATACATTGTTGGTTGGTTGGGGCTCTACCGAAGGTCATTTGCACGTGTGTGCTGATGAGTTAGGCTGTGCTTTGGCTCACTTCAATTACATCAATCCACTTCCCAAGAACACCGAAGAAGTGTTGAAAAAATATAAACGAGTTGTCGTGTGTGAGTTGAATACAGGACAATTTGCCTCTCTGTTGCGTTCTCAATTTAAGATTGATTTCTTGCAATATAACGAAATTATGGGACAGCCTTTTGCGGTTGAAAGAATTGTTGAATTTATTAAAAGTTTATAATTATGGAAGCAAGTCAATTTAAGTCAGATCAATATGTACGTTTTTGCCCAGGTTGTGGTGATCACGCAGTAGCGATGGCATTGCAAAAGGCGATGGCTGAAGTTGGAGTGCCACCTCATCAAATAGCAGTTATTTCGGGTATCGGTTGCTCGTCACGTATGCCCCACTACATCAGCACGTATGGTTTTAATACGATTCACGGTCGTGGTGGTGCGATTGCAACGGGTGTTAAAACGGCTCATCCAGACATAACCGTTTGGCAAATGAGCGGTGATGGCGACTGTTTCGCTATCGGTGGTAACCATTTTATTCACGAGATTCGCCGTAATGTGGATTTGAATATCTGCCTCTTTAACAACCGAATTTATGGTTTGACAAAAGGTCAGTATTCGCCCACATCACCCAAAGGTTTCGTAAGTAAATCGAGTCCATTTGGTACGGTTGAACGTCCTTTCATCCCCTCGGAATTGATTATGGGTGCAGGTGGAACGTTCTATGCTCGTACGTTGGACGTTGATATGCCCACGTCGGTAGATTGCCTCAAACAAGCCCACTTGCACAAGGGTGCATCGGTGGTAGAGTGTCTGGTGAATTGTGTCATATTTAATAATGGTACCCATAACTGGATTGCCGACCGCAACACGCGTGCCGACCGTACTATTTTGCTCAAACATGGCGAAAAAATGATTTTTGGTGCTAACCAAGATAAAGGTTTGGCGTTGGATAATTCGCAAGGTGCGTTCCCAAAACTCATTGTGGTTGATGCAAACGACCCACGCGTTTTGGTACACGATGCTAAAACCAAAGACATGACGTTGCACCGTATGCTCGCTTTGATGGGTTACGAAAAATATACGGATATGGCTTCGTTTGATGCCGATACGGAGTTACCTATCGCTTTGGGCGTTATTCGTAGCGTGGAAGAAGCAACGTATGACCAAGCCGTGCATACGCAAATTGAAAACGTTCGTGCCAAAGCAAAAGCAAAAACGTTTGACGATTTAACGGCCAATTTGGAGCATTGGGAAATTTAGTGATACATTGATTGCCTTATTATGTTAAAGCAACAAAATGGTGCGATATTGTTCGGTATTATCATGGCTGGAGGCGGCGGAACACGTCTCTGGCCGTATAGTACTGACGAAAAGCCGAAGCAGTTTTTGGATTTGTTGGGAACGGGGAAAAGCCTGTTGCAAGATACGTTTTTGCGACTGAATAAGTTGATTCCTGCCGAACAAATCTTGATTGTAACCAATGAACGCTATCGGGAGTTGGTGATGGAACAGATTCCGCAAATCGCTTCTTCTCAAATCCTTTGCGAGCCAATGCGGCGAAATACGGCTCCGTGTATCGCGTATGCAGTTGCTCACATCATGGCACAAGCCAAGCAGGAAGGCTGTAATGCGGAAAACATCGCGATGGTGGTAGCACCCAGCGACCATTACATACAAAACGAGGATGGCTTTTTGCAAAAATTGCAAACGGGCTTCGATTTTGTACTAACGCACGATAGTTTGCTTACGTTGGGCATTCAACCCACGCATCCGCACACTGGCTATGGCTACATTCAAAAAGATGTGGCACAAGAAAATGAAATCTTCAAGGTGAAAAAATTCACCGAAAAACCCAACAAAGAAGTAGCCGAGCAATTTCTACAAGATGGAAATTATTTTTGGAATGCTGGCATCTTTCTTTGGAGTTTGACGAGCGTGATAAACGCTTTTCAGACACATTTACCGAAATTATTGTCCGTTTTTGAAGACGGTTTAGACCATTTGAATACGGCGAAGGAACAAGCGTTTATTGCGAACGTTTTCCCCACGTGCGAGAGCATCAGTATTGACTACGGACTGTTGGAAAAAGCGGCTAATGTGTACGTTTTACCTGCATCTTTTGGTTGGAATGATTTGGGTGCATGGGAGGCAATTTATGAGTTGAGCAAAAAAGATGAGCACGCAAACGCAACCATCAATGGAGACGTTGAATACAAAGATTGCAGCGAAAATTTGGTACTGAATACATCGGGTGAAAAAGTACGACTGGAAAACCTGCATAACATGCTGGTGGTACACACCAAAGATGGTATTTTAGTGAGATTATTAAATTGAAAATCAATAAAATAGATTGCCTATGAGTTACATAAGTTTTGATAAACGTGACCTACAAAACATAGGACGCACGTTAAGTAAAGAAATCCTTAACACCAATCGAACGGGTGTTTTTAGCATTTCTTCGCTCATTGGCTGTAACACACGTAAGTATCACGGATTGTTGACGTTGCCAATAGAGGGGACAGGACTGGATGACGGAAACTATGTTTTGCTGTCGTCTTTGGACGAAACGGTCGTGCAATATGGTGCGGAATTTAATTTGGCGGTTCATCATTACGGATACGATATTTTTGCTCCCAATGGACATAAGTATATTCGGGAGTTTGATTGTGTGCGTGCCAATAAAATCACGTATCGAGTTGGTTCGGTTATTATTGTAAAAGAACGTTTGTTGGTTAGTTTTGAGCCACGTGTTTTGATTCGTTATACGATGCTTGAAGCGGGAAGTGGTGAGGTGAAATTGCGTCTGAGACCCCTTTTAGCCTTTCGTAATGTGAACGAATTGACGCACCAAAATGACCGTGCAAACGCTAATATGGACGAGATTCCCAATGGACGCAAAATCTGCATGTACAACGGCTTCCCTTCGCTGTATATGCAACTTTCACGCAAAACAACTTACTGCCACGAACCGCATTGGTACAACGGCATCAAGTACTACAAAGAAGAGGAACGCGGCTACGAGTTTCGGGAAGATTTGTTGCAACCGGGTTATTTTGAAGTGCCGTTGAAAGTGAACGAAAGTGTCATCTTTTCGGCAGGCGTTTCCGAAGTACCTGCTACGAAATTACGCACTTTGTGGGCGAAAGAAGAGGAACTTCGTCCCGTCAAAGAAAATATGTTTGATTTTTTGGCAAACTCGGCACAACAGTTCTATAAACGCAAAGAAAATAAATGCTATCTATTGGCAGGTTATCCGTGGTTTAATGCCACTGCACGCGAGCAATTTTTCTCGGTTTGTGCGTGTACGATGGCGGTTGGACGACCCGATTATTGGAAAGCTATCATTGACGATACTGCCGTGCATGAAATCAAAGATTTTATCGCAGGAAAACAGGAAAATATCGGTTTGCAAGAATTAGATGAACCCGATGCGTTGCTCTGGTTTATTCGCTCCATACAAGAATATAAGGAATATAAACCTGTTGAGGAGATTGCCAAAAAATACGGTAAACTGATTTTTGATGTTATCGCCTTTATTAAAAGCAAACATCCTCGCGTACAACGACACGCAAACGGCTTGTTGTGGGTGAATGGCATTGACCGTCCTGCGACATGGATGAATGCTGTCGAAAATGGCCGTCCCATCACGCCTCGGACAGGTTATGTGGTGGAAATTAACGCCCTTTGGTACAATGCCCTCAAGTTTGCACACGAATTGGCGACTTGTTTGGGAGACGAAAAGAAGGCCGATATGTTCGATTACGACTCTGTCTTGGTGCAAGATGGCTTTGTAAAAGTGTTCTGGAATGGCAATTATTTGTACGATTATGTGATTGATAGTTATTGCGATAGGGAAGTGCGACCCAATCAAATTTGGTCTGTTTCGTTGCCTTATTCGCCATTGGATTATCAGCAACAGAAGAAAGTTGTGGACATCTGTACCAAAGAGTTGCTAACCCCAAAAGGATTGCGTACCCTTTCGCCCAAGAGTGGCAATTATCGTCCATTTTACGTAGGTTCACAGACGGAACGTAACCACAACTACCACAACGGTCCCGTGTGGCCATTGACGATTGCGGCGTATGGCGTGGCTTATTTGCGGGTTTACAAGAAGAGTGGCGAAGGTTTCCTGAAACGTATTTTGGACGGTTACGAAGCCGACCTTCGCGAGTTGTGCATCGGAACCATCAACGAGTTGTATGACGGTAACCCTCCGTTCAGAGGACACGGAGCGATAAGTTATGCACCCAGTGTGGAAGCCGTTATTCGATTGTATCAAGGAGTTCAAAAAATGATAAATAAGGAGGAAGAAGTATGAAAACACTAATGTTTGGTTGGGAATTTCCTCCGCACATTTTAGGAGGATTAGGAACAGCGTGCTATGGTTTACTCAAAGGCTTGGCACAGCAAGGCGACATCGAAAATACGTTCGTTTTACCCAAGCCGTGGGGCGATGAAGACCAGTCGTTTTTGAAAATTATTGGAGCAAGTTACGTTCCGATTGTGTGGAAAGACAACAATTACGATTACGTCTATCAACGTTTGCAAGGCAAAATGAGCCCTGAGGAGTATTACCATTATCGCGATAATATCCGCTATGATTTTCGGCGTATCGGTACGGACGACTTGGGTTGTGTGAATTTTTCAGGACGCTACCCCGATAATTTGTTGGAAGAAATCAGCAATTACGAGGCTGTGGCAGGCGTTTTGGCACATAGTTTGGCGTTTGATATAATTCATTCGCACGACTGGTTGACCTATTCGGCAGGCGTTTTTGCAAAGCAAATCTCGGGCAAACCGTTGGTGGTACACGTCCATGCAACCGATTTTGACCGCTCGCGTGGCAACGTCAATCCGATTGTGTACGACATTGAAAAACGCGGAATGGATAATGCCGACCACATCGTTTGCGTAAGTAATCTGACGCGTCAGACGGTGATTGAAAAGTATTTCCAACACCCCGACAAGGTGTCCACTGTGCATAATGCAGTTGAACCTCTCAAAGACGTGGAAACATACGTCAAACACGACCACAAAACCAAAGTCGTAACCTTTTTGGGACGAATCACGATGCAAAAAGGACCTGAATTTTTCGTGGAAGTGGCATCGCAAGTGCTTAGTAAGACGCGTGATGTGCATTTTGTGATGGCTGGTTCGGGTGATATGATGGAAAAAATGATTAAGATGGTTGCACAACGTGGCATCGCTGACCATTTCCATTTCACGGGCTTCCTCAAAGGACGGCAAGTGCAGGAGATGTTAGCCGACTCGGACGTTTACATGATGCCTTCGGTGAGCGAACCATTCGGTATTTCGCCTTTGGAAGCCATGCAGATTGGAACGCCTTCGATTATTTCCAAACAATCGGGTTGTGCGGAGATTTTGACCCACGCCATCAAAACCGATTATTGGGACATAGACGCTATGGCAGACGCTGTGTACGCTATCGTGAAGTATCCAGCCATGTATAAATCACTTCGCGAGTTAGGAATGCAAGAAGTGAATAACATTCGCTGGTATGATGCGGGCTTAAAATTGCGAAAAATTTACGATTCTTTGATTAGATATTAACCTTGTAACACTGATTTTTATGAAAAATATATGTTTTTGTTTTCAAATGTCGTTGCCCTATTCGCTGAAACGTTATCGCTTCTTTGATATGGGAACAGACCACTATTACTACGATGAAATGCACACGAGTGAAGTGGTGGAATATATGGTCAACACTTCCTACATGCCTTTGTGCAAGGTCTTGGAGGAGATGATAAGCATGAGCAAGCAGCGTTTCCGTTGTGCTTTGGCGATTTCGGGCTTGACGATTGAGATGTTTGAAATCTACAATCCCGCGATGATTGATATGTTGCGGACGTTGGCACAAACGGGTTGCGTGGAGTTTGTGGCGGTGCCGTATTCGTATTCGTTGGCGAGCGAGTATAGCGAAAGCGAGTTTATTGAGCAGTTAAATGCCCAACAAAAGAAGATTAAAGATCTCTTCAAAGTTACTTCGACAACCGTTTTTAATACCGAGTTGATGTTCAACGACGAACGGGTTATCACGTTGGAAAAATTGGGCTACAAAACGCAGATGATAGAGGGTGCGAAGCAGTTGTTGGGTGGCAAATCGCCCAATATGGTTTTCCACGCTTCGATTGCTCCCAAAATGACTCTGTTGGCTCGTAATATGGATTTGAGCGATGAGTTGACCTTCCATTTTTCTGACCCGAATTGGTATGGCTTTCCGTTTGATTCCGAAAAATATGTTCGTTGCCTGAATGAACTGCCTGAACAAGACGAGTTATTCAATATCTGGGTCGGTGCCGACACGTTTGGTTGCCGTCAAAATCAAGGCACAGGTATTTTTGAGTTTTTGAAAATGATACCTTACTACGCCCTTTCGAACAACATGAAGTTTGTGATGCCTTCGGAAGCCGCTAAAAAAGTAACGTCTGATGGTGGTCGGTTGTCTTCGCCCGAAACGATTACGTGGAGTGGTGCGATGAAAAACGTGCGGATTTATAACGGAAATGACTTGCAGCAAGAGGCTTTGCAGAAGTTGTTTGCCGTTGCCGATAGGGTGCATTTGTGCAAAGATAAAACCCTCAAATTGGATTGGCTCAAACTGCAATCGGTGGAGCATTTCCAAAACATGAACTTCATTGAGCCAGGCATTACGCGTTACGAGTCGGCATACGATGCGTTCATCAACTATATGAACATTCTCTCCGACTTCTTGGAGCGAGTGGCAGAGCAGTATCCGATTACGATTGAAAACGAGGAATTGAACGAGTTATTGACGCAAATTGATAACCAAAACAAGCAAATTACGAAATTAGAAAGTGAAGTGAAAAAATTGCGTGCAAAGAAGTAGGGTTGTTTTCATATTACTTTTATTGTGTCCATTCACGCTTTTGGGCAAAGGATTTGAGCCTAATATCCGTGCGTGGACGCTTTCGCAATCGTTTGGTTGGGAAAATAGGGTGGATGTAGATACTTCGTTTTGGAATTTAGCGAACCGAAACATCATTGAAGATTACAGTATTTCGTCTTCTTACAACGGCAATTTGATTTCGCCCATTGAGTCGCGTGTGTGGTTTGAACGCCAGAAAAAGATGGATTTTTTGTTCGGCAATGCGTACGCTCCGTATATTACGACGGCTCAGGATATGCGTTTCTACCAAACGAACACGCCATTTTCCAAGTTTATTTATCGACGTGGCTTCAAGACCTACCACGATGAAAACGACTTGCGACTGTTTTTTACGGGTAATGTGAGCCGAAAATTCAATGTAGGTTTGGGTGCAAACTATCTTAATGCAGTCGGATTGTACGATAAACAGAGCGGAAAATCCTTCAATGGCTCCATTTTTAGTTCGTATATTGGCGATAAATATAAATTGTATGCTGCGGCTTCTTTCACCACTTTACGCAACTACGAAAATGGTGGCGTGCAAAATCCAATTGACGTGGGCGACAGGGAGTTGGAGCCATACGATTTGCCGATCAATATGACAGGAATGTCGTCTTTTAAGTACGTTATGGGCTTATTGCAGCAGAGTTATAGCATTGGTGCCGAACGCGAGCAGGTCATCACGTATAGCGAGCGAAATGC
>JBGUYG010000089.1:0-26592 GCA_045118535.1 Paludibacteraceae bacterium | reverse complement strand
GCTATCAGAGTGATGTTTTTAATCATTTTTTCGTTCATAATCTTTAATCTATTACGCCTTCCGCGAGTTTAATAAGGTAAAAAACAGCATAATTTGCCATATCCACAAAATTCCCTTCTACGCCTTCGGAGACGATGGTTTTATTGTTATTTTTCAAAATGGATTTATTGCGCAGTATTTTGGTCAAAATTATATCCGTGAGCGACACATAACTCATCTCTCGCCACGCCTCATCGTAGTCGTGATTTTTGTTGCACATCAACGCTTTGGCTTCTGCCACCGTCTTGTCGTAGTGATTAAGCGTCTGTTGCGTGTCCATATCCACATTTTCAACGAAGCCGAGATGGGCTTGGATGATTCCGATGATAGAATAGTTAAAAACCGCCATCATACTGGATTTGATGGACTCGTCCACTAAGTTTACGCCTGTTTGTTCGATTTCGCGGATTCTTTTGACTTTGATAAACAACTGGTCATTAACTGTCGGCAAACGCATAATACGCCACGAAGGTCCGTAGTCCTGCAATTTGAGAGAAAAAAGCGTCCTGCATTCCTTCACTATTTCGTCGTATTCTTGTAAAGTTTTGGTGTTGTTCATCGTACTTGCGTTCAATTTCCGCAAATGTACAAAAATAATTGTTAATGTACAAAATAATTGCAAGAAAAAAAGCAAAAATATATCTTTGCATACGACAGAGTTCTAACAAGACCATGTTAAACGTTTCGATTGTTCTATATAACACGGATTGGCAGGAGGTCAAAACGCTTTTGGAGACGCTCTTGCAAAGCTCACGACTTCGACATATTTACTTGATTGATAACTCCCCTATGCCGTCTGAAGAGGCTCTGCAACTTATACAAGAACAGCAACGAAAGCCGTTATACGAGCAAAAAGTGGTTTATAAACACAATCAAGGTGGCAATTTAGGCTATGGAGCGGGGCATAACATCGCTTTGCGAGAAAGTATTTACGACAACATCCCATATCATTTGGTGATGAATTCAGACATCCAACTGCAAGTAGGCGATTTGGAAAAAATGGTTGAATTTATGGACCGTTATCCGCTTGCGGGAATGGTTTCGCCTCGTATGGTGTACAAAAATGGCGAACCGCAGGATACCGCAACCTTGCTCCCCACGCCAATGGACTTGTTTGCCAGACGATTTCTGATGTATTCGCACCTAACAATTATTCGTAAGATTTTTGAGTGGAAAAACCGCAAATACACGCTTCGCAACATAGACCATTCGCGGTTGCTCAATGTGCCGAAATTGTCGGGTTGTTTTATGTTTTTGCGGGTGAGTGCGTTGGAAAAAGTGGGGTTGTTTGACGAACGTTTTTCGTTGTATATGGAGGATGTGGACTTATCTCGTCGTATGCACCGTCATTACCTCACTATTTACTACCCTTTTGTAACGATTATTCACGCTTACCGTCGTGCTTCCCATCAAAAAGGTCGTGCCATGCGACTGCACATCCAAAATGCCATTCGCTACTTCAACAAATATGGTTGGTTCTTTGACAAAGAACGCCGAATGATGAATAAATTTGCACAACAGAATATATAAGAATTATTGTATCTGTTGCATAATTCGGTTGGTTTCTACCAAAATCATAATGATATGACGATAATGGGCAATGTCATCAAAAGAAAGAACCCGATCCTTGCGGTCTTTGAGCCACTTTTGAGCGGGTTGGTAACCACCGATATAAAACTCCCAAGCCTCTGAGGGAACATTGGCAAAAAATTGAGTATCATTGATTTGCACACTTGACGTGTCGCCGTCTGAATTGTAAATTATTTGTTCCACTATATTATTACCTTGTTGGTCGTAGGTGGCGAGTGTGGGATACTGTTTTTCTAATTCGGCAAGAGCATCGGGTTCCATAAGGTGAATATGTCGCAGTTGTTCGCCAAATTTGCGGAAATGTTCAAAATCGGTCTTGTCTTTTGGATATGGGATACGAGGAAAATCTATTTTTAGAAACTCTTTGTATCTTTCGCGGTAAGTGGGTGAATGAAGAATGCCGTAAATGTAATCGAAAATGTTAGTAGCCAACGTTTCCAAACGTTGATTAGTAGTCAACGCCTCCGAGCGTTGAAACTCAGTAGACAACGCCTCCGAGCGTTGAGATTCAGTAGTCAACGCTTCCAAGCGTTGGGTTGAGTTATCTTCTTTGCAACGCTCGGAGGCGTTGCCTACTATATCGCCATCGTACAAAGTAAAAGTATTTAAAGGAAGATTTTTCGGATTGTCCTTTATGTAACTGACAAAAGCATTATACGAATTTTGGTTTCTAACTAAATGGTCAAACACGATTCGTTGCCAAATCTCACCTTTCGTTCCCAACACTTTATTAATTTCGTTTGCAGCAAAACGTTTTACGCTACCAAGTGCTTTGTTGACGGTATTCTCGCCAAAAGGAGTAATAAGTAAATGCACATGGTTAGGCATAACAACAAAATGGTGCAAATAATATAGTTCTCCATTATAATGAAGTAAAGCATCTGTTACTATCTTGCGTATATCGGGACGGCTTAATATACAACTACCATAGCCATTATCTAACCATTTATCCGTTTTGTGCCTGACTTCATACTCATATTCTTGCTTTGTTTTTTCGTCCCATGGTAGAGGGTGATTTTTCTGCCATTCATCTTTGTATAGTTGAAGTTCTTGTAATTTTTCTTGTGGTAAAGAATCGGCTAAACGGAATGTAACGAATTGTGTTTTACCTGGTTGGTGCCAATGTGGCAAGGAATCGGTTTTAATGTTTATGTGTTGTTCTGTATCCACAAAATTCGGCATAACATTAGTAAACGTTTCCGAATGTTGCTTAGTAGTCAACGTTTCCAAACGTTGGGACGGAGTGAACAACGCTTCCAAGCGTTGGGTTGAGTTATTTTCTTTGCAACGCTCGGAGGCGTTGACTACTTCTATTATTTCGGCAATGCGTTGCATTATCTTTTCATCCATATTCACACGCCGCTCGGTTTCATAAGAACCTTCTTGGGGATAAATATAAAGAGGAAAAACCTGTTCTGAACCTTGCATTCCGGGGTTAGTCCAAGCTCTTCTATCATAAATAGAATCAGTAATAAAACCATAAGCAGATAATTCATTAACAAAACCTCTCTTCGCTATCAATCCTATATTTTGTCCTTTTACACCCAATATAAAATGTCTCATAACCTCGTCTCGTGGATATGAAAGAATCCCTTTAGATTTTGATGAATATAGGATATATCTTTTATCAAAAGGTCTATATGTAATTTGATAAACGTGAGCGTTAACTAAATCATTTTTCGCTCGCTCATATGTCCAATCTCTACTATCTTGTATATTATACTTATTTCGAAAAACGTCTTTAGATAAAGTCTTAAAATCTGATATAACATGTTCTATATCATTTTTTTCAAATTTTATAACCAAATCATCTCTAGAACTTACAATTCCCACTGCTCCTATTTTCATCAACTCATCAATCTTAAATCCTTTTTCATATTCTTCTTGGAGTGAAAAATCTTTAGGTACGAAAAAATAATTGGGTGCTTGTGGATTGAGTTGTTGCCATTCTACCGTTTGCAGCGAATTGTTTTGCAAAAATGCATATTTCTCTTTCCGCGCCCCGTAGAGGTCAAAATGAAAGACCTCGCAAGTATGTTCGTTATTTTCTTTTTTCATTTTCGTGCTTTAATTTGTTGTACTAATTGTTTCATATCGTAATTCTTCCATCCGTGGCAGTTATTAAGTAATCCTTAATAACTGAATTTGCATTTAATTCATTATCTTTCAGTATATTAATGATATGTAACCCCACATTTTGCTTTGAGGTGGCAAAAAGTTCTGCCATCTGTTTTTGGTTCATCCAAACGTTACCATCACGTGCCATCATCCTAACACTCGCTTTCCCGTCTGATGTGTTGTAGATGATTAAATTCTGTTGATTGGGTATCATTTCGCTCATACCGAATTATTTTTTAGGCAATTTTACAAAGATATTGATGCTAACGCCTTGCATAATATCAAATACGTTCTCGTCTTTGCCACCGTCGGGCGTTGTTTCTTTTTTACGCGTGTTTCCGTGCAGGTCAAGGATATAAATTTTATCAAAAACACGCATTAGTTCATTTCGCATTTGCCGATGAATCAAACCGTCGATAAATGAGTTGTTAGAAATATACGCTACAATTCCTTCGCCGTTACGCTCTACATAGTATTGTGCCAAACGTATGAACTTTATATAATCATCAGAAAGTGGCTGTATGTTCTTTTCATTCAGATTTTTCTTGTAACTCTCTACCAATTGCGTAATCCACTCACTTTTATTGTTGCTACTTACGCTGTATGGTGGATTGCCCATCACAATCATTATGGGTGCATTATGTTTGATTTCGGTTGCCTCGTTGCTTTCTTTGGCAATAATACTTCCTAATTCGCTACTTTCTCTAATCTCCTTTTGTTCCAACGAATTAGTCATATAAATTTTTAGACGATGTTTTGTAGAAGACATCCCGCTGTTGTCGTTATCAATCTCCATGCCAACTTTTAAGTGAGCAATGGTATAAGGTGCCATCATCAATTCAAAACCATATATTCTCGGCAAGAGATGGTCTTGGACATACGAGTTCCATGCTCCCATTTTGCCTTGCATATTCTCCTTTATTTTCCGTATCACATTGGATAAAAACGTACCCGTCCCAGTCGCAGGGTCTAAAATTTGTACTCTATGCAATCCGCTCTTAACCATGCTCGTGTCTGCCAATCCATTAGGCAAATGAAAATCTTTTTTAAGCACTTCATCTACTGCCCTGACAATAAAATCAACCACAGGTTCGGGCGTATAATACACTCCTGTTGCTTTCTTTTGCTTTGGGTCATACGCTTGCAAAAAATCTTCATAAAAATGTAAAATAGGGTCATGCTGTGCCGTTTCTTGTTTGAAATTATGCATGACTTTTTGCATATTGGTGGCTAAAAACATTTCGGCAATATCGTCAATAATCCACGCTATTCGCGTATCAATATCATATCCTGCAATGTGCTGAAACGCACTCCGTAAAAAAGGATTTGTTGGTGGAATGAGTGTCGCTGCTTTTTGACGCGAAAACGTATTGGGTGTAGAGTCATTTAACCGAGCCGCAAATAGTCCATAAGCAATGGTTTGTGCATACAAATCGGCAAATTTATGCTCATCTATGTCGCTCAAGAGTGCATTCTTAAAGCTATTGAGTTGTAACCATAACGGTGAATCCGTTTGTTGGGTCTGTTTGTCTTCAAGAAGTGCTTGTGCTATCGTTCGGGCTAATAGTTGGGCTTTCATTGCCATTCGTTCTGCAAGTTTTTTGGGTGTGGTGATCAGTTGTGGCGTTGCCGATGCCCATTGCTGAAGCGTTTTGATAAAAATGTCTTCTTGTATACCTATATCTTTTACAGGAACAATTTCATTCCCGCTTATTTGTGCCAATGTAATTTTTTGTTTTTGTTCCGTTCCTTCATAAAAATGAAAAGAGAGATAATTTGAAAAGAAAATGCTATTCAACGATTTCTTGTATCGGTCAAATTGCTCTTTGTTTTTATTTAATCCATCAAGGTCTGTGTCGGTTATATCTTTTGCTTCGGCAAACGCCTTGGGTAAATCCTTATCGATAAGCATAAAATCAGGTGCTCCACAAGCAATATGTTTAGGTTCATTGATAAAAGTGAAGCCTTTTGACAAGATATTTTCTACCAAATTTTTTAAAGCAGGACGATAGGAATGTTCGCGAGCATTACCTGTCTGAAATTGACGATTCAATTCTTTGATATATGTTTCTATATGTTCGTTTAGCATAATCGTTTATTTTCCACCCCGCAACAGACTCACACTGCCCGACAGCTGGTAAATGCCAATCACCGAAGCCGCATTTTTGCTTTTGGCTTTGTCGTACTTCTTTTTCGTCTTGTAGTCGTTATGGTTGGCATCGGTTCCTTTGGCACGAATCACGTAAAAATACGCCCCTTCTGCAGCGGGTTTGCCATAAATGGTGCCGTCCCAACCTCGGTCTGGGTCGGTGGTGGAAAAGACCAACTTACCCCAACGGTTGTACACCCACATATTAAATTCGGCAATGGAGCGATATTGTACCAAAAATAGGTCGTTTACACCGTCGCCGTTGGGCGTAAACACATTCGGCACTTTGATTTGCGATTCGCTCACCGTTACCTCGATTTCTGCCGAATCAATGCAACCGTGAATGTTGCTCACCTGCCCCACAATCCGATACGAACCCGCATCTAAAAACGTGTAACGTTGCTCGGGGTCGGTGCGTTGCACAACAAAGACGTTATTTTTATAAATTCGCCACTGGTAGGACTCTGTTCCTGGCGTGGCATTGGTTTGAAAAAGAATATCCAACGGTGCCGAACCCGACAACGCCGTAGCCAAGGTTGGACGCTCTAATTCAGTTACTATTTCGCCCTCTGAACCTCGTATGGTGGTGGTAGAAGTGATGTTGTGAGCAATGGCTTTGGGCGTAATCGTGCTACTTGTGATGCTATTTTCTGGCAAACGCAACTCCGACCGATAACTCGTTTCGGTTACTTTGTAAGCCGTGTAATCGTACGAGTTGCCTACTTGCAAAGTGGGACTAAACGTGTAAGTTTCTTTTTTTTCTACACTCTGCCAACTAAAACTGCTTTCGTTCCACTCCAGCGTACTGTACTGCACTTCCATTTCTCGCTTCAACACTTTTTTCTGCCCAAAACGATTCGTATAGGATAACTCGGGGAAATCTCCTGACAATTCAAGGAGCGTTTTTTCGCAATCGTTCGTGATGTTAATTCCTTGAAAATCAAGCGGTTGATACTGTAGGGCAAAAAACGTCGCCCGAAATTCATCATCCACAACAACCACGTACCCTTCGCCATATTCGGGACTAAAATCAGCCATTCCATATTGCACCGTAGTGGATAAATTCTTCAAGGAAAACCACTCTATTTTGTGTCCCGCATCAAGCTGCACACGCACTTCGGGCGAAGTCTCGTTAGCGTCAAACAAAAAAACGGTGTCATTATCCACCTTAACGAGTTGTCCGTTGCTCTCGAGAGTTATTTCTAACGCCCAACAAGACACAACGGACACACACAATAATATAATAGCAACTATTTTTTTCAACCGACTATTTATTCACTTGAAAACGCGTGTTGCCATTGACACAAAAATCCACGATTTGTTTAGCCGCAGCAATACCCGCATTGATATTGGCTTCTTGCGTCTGAGCACCCATCTTTTTCGGGGTTGTGAAATAGCGGTCGGCACATTCCTTCGCAAACGACTCGTGCAAATCGGGTTTATTGTCGGTTACGTACTTAAAATCGGCTCTTTCCTGCATCAGTTGCAATAATTCTTGCTCATTTACGACCTCTTTGCGTGCCGTATTTACCAACAAAGCGTTTTTAGGCATCAAACTCAACAAAGCACAATTGATGCTGTTTTTCGTCTCGTTAGTAGCAGGAATATGCAAAGACACAATGTCGCAGGTTTTGTACAACTCGGGTACATCTTTGACGCACTTCACGCCCTCTTTTTCAATCACTTCTGCGGGACAAAAAGCATCGTAGGCGTACACTTCCATCCCAAACCCTTTGGCGATTTTAGCCACACAACGCCCCACGTTTCCGAAGGCATGCAAACCGATTTTTTTGCCTTTCAACTCAAGCCCAGTCGTGCCGTTGTAGAAGTTTCGGAAAGCGTAAATCATCATTCCGATTGCCAATTCAGCCACCGCGTTGCTGTTTTGTCCAGGCGTATTCATCACCACCACATTTTTCGCCGTTGCTGCCTGCAAGTCGATGTTGTCATATCCAGCACCTGCCCGAACGACTATTTTAAGTTGCTTGGCATGGTCTAATACTTCGGCATCCACTATATCAGAACGCACAATCAGAGCGTCTGCATCGGCTACTGCATTGAGTAATTCGGCTTTTTGGGTGTATTTTTCCAAAAGTTCCAACTTGTAGCCCGCTTGTTCTATTTCTTTACGAATACCGTCCACAGCCGCTTTGGCAAACGGTTTTTCTGTTGCAAGTAATACTTTCATAGTTGTCAATAATGTTGTCCATTCAATTTTCTTACACTTGGTGTGGTTTATCGGATTACCCACAGGTATAAGATAGGAAAATCCCATGAATGTTATTTGTTAAGTTTTAATCCTTCATAAGCATGTATGCAATCTACGAGTGCTTTCACGCCGTCCACATCCATTGCATTGTAGCAACTTGCTCGGAATCCACCCACTTTACGGTGTCCTTTAAGTCCGACCATACCTTGTTTTTTCGCAAAATCCAAGAAGTCGTCTTGCAAATCCTGATATTCGTCTTTGAGTACGAAAGGTATATTCATACGGCTTCTGTCCTCTTTTTCGGTAACCGAACGGAACATTTTGCTACTTTCCAAGCAACCGTACAACAAATCGGCTTTGTCCTGGTTGCGTTTGTCAATCCATGCAATACCGCCGTTTTTCTTCAACCAACGCAAGTTAAGCATCGCCGTATAAATCGGCAAAACAGGTGGTGTATTGTACATGGACTCGTTCTTAACATGGATTCTGTAATCAAACATCGGAGGCAACTCACGCGTGATTTTGTTCAAAAATTCATCTTTGATAATAATGAGTGTAACGCCTGCTGGAGCCAAGTTTTTCTGTGCACCACCATAGATGAGGTCATATTTGCTCACATCAATAGGGCGACTCAAAATATCCGAAGACATATCTGAAATCAAAGGCACATTGCCGACTTTTTTGTAGATTTCGTTCAACTTTGCATCACTTATTTCCGTACCATAAATCGTATTGTTGGTGGTAATGTGGAAATAATCCAAATCTTGCGGAATGGTGTAGTCGGTTGGGATATACGTGTAGTTTTTATCTTTGGAAGAAGCCACTACTTGTGCATCACCGTACACTTTTGCCGACTCGTAGGCTTTGGAAGCCCAAACACCCGTATCCAAATAGCCCGCTTTTTTGTTCAAAAAATTATACGGCACCATAGCAAATTGTGAACTTGCACCACCACCTAAAAACAATATACTATACCCCTCTGGAATGTTCAAAATTTCCTTCAAAAGTGCCATCGCTTCATCAATAATCACTTGAAAGTCAGCCGAACGGTGGCTAATTTCCAAAATCGAAAGTCCGATATTATTCAGGTTTAACACACCTTGTGCAGTTTGTTCCATCACTTCCTGTGGCAAAATACAGGGACCTGCACCAAAATTATACTTTTTCATAATCACTTAAATTAAGTTGTTCTCTATTTTTATTATAAAATTGATATTGCAATACTCCAACTGATTGATTTTCAATAAGATGAATGCCATATTTTAATCGCCACGCTGTTTTTTTACCTCCCAGCACACCTTTGGACAAAAAAGCAAAAATAAACGGATGTACATGTAGCCGCAACCCTCTTCCTTCAACTTCATACAGCGTCTTGATACTCTGCTCCACCTCATCAATAAAATAAATCGGGGCTTGAATCTTCCCTTTGCCCAAGCAAGTCGGACAAACCTCCCGCACATTGACCGTAACGGCTGGTCGGATGCGTTGCCGCGTGATTTGCATCAAGCAAAACTTACTCAAAGGCAACACATTATGCGTTGCACGATCGGTTTTGAGCAACGTAATCATGTATTCGTGCAGTTGTTGGAGGTGCTTCTTTTTGAACATATCAATGAAATCAATCACGATAATTCCCCCTATATCCCGCAACCGCAGCTGATGTGCAATCTCTTCTGCCGCTAACATGTTGAACTGAAAGGCATTTTCTTCTTGGTCGTCTTTGAGTTTTTTGGAACCCGAATTGACATCCACCGAAAACAACGCTTCAGTCGCTTCCATAAACAAATAACCACCTCCTTTGAAGTTCACAACCCTACCAAAGCCACTTTTCGTCTGTCTCGTTACGTCAAAATGGTCAAAAATCGGTTGCTCATCTTTGTAAAAATGCACCAGTTTCGTGGCGTGTGGCACGTACATTTTGAGGTACTGTCGTATCTCTTTGTACACGCTTTCGTCGTTCACCTGCACCGAGTTGTAGGCTGTTGTGAGCGTGTCGCGAATGTTCCCGAGCGTCCTGCCCATTTCTTCAATGATGAGCGAAATGGATTCTACTTTTTGCAAGGTGTGTGCGGCACTTCGCCACCGTTCAATGAGCATTTTGAGCTCTTTTTCCAGGTCTTCGCGTTCTTTTCCTTCCGCTAACGTTCGCACAATCACACCGTAACCGTTCGGCAAAATCTCCTTAACGATTCTTTTTAGACGCGTCTTTTCACTCCCTTTGCGAATTTTGCTTGAAATGAGAATCTCGGTACTGAAAGGCATCAAAACCATATTTCGCCCTGCAAACGATATTTCGGAAGTCAGTTTCGGTCCTTTGCTGTTGATTGATTCTTTCATCACCTGCACCAACACCATATCACCCGTTTTCACCACATCACCGATTTGTCCTTTTGAAGGGCATGTTGATTGCAATGTAAAGCGATTGATGGCGGTTAAGCGACTATCCTTGCGGATTTTATTGGCATACGCTTGAATGGTATTAAAAGCCGAACCTAAATCCGAATAGTGCAAAAAACCCTCTTTTTCAGAGCCTATATCTACAAAAGCAGCATTCATGGACGGAATCAGTTTTTTTACGCGTCCATAGTAGATATTCCCGACAGCAAAGACATTTTCTGCCCTACTTTCTTTGCTCAATTCCATCAGCCGACCATCTTCTAACAAGGCGGTCGTAATCTGTTCTTGCTGTACGTCTATGATTATATCACTTTTCAAAACTTCGCTTTTTAATAAAAAGAAAGCACGCCCTCACAAACCGGAGAGGTGCTGTTTACATTAGGGGTTTTACGTCCCTCCCCACAAAACATAGTCTATTTACTTATGTTTGTGGCGATTCTTGCGGAGACGTTTTTTACGCTTATGCGTAGACATCTTGTGTCTTTTGTGTTTTTTTCCGTTTGGCATATCTCAAAAATTTTTAAATTACTTATTTTCTGTTTGTTCTCTCAGCGGTTCTGCAAAATCAGGTGCTGGTTTGAAGTGAACGACTTTGTGTTCGGGTACAAAGCAAGCCGTATTTTTGCGGATATTTCGTGCATACTTTGCTTTGCGAGTCTTGGTTGTAAAAGAGCCAAAGCCACGCAGATAGACACTATCACCATCTATCACCGTTTGTTTAACCACACTCATCATATCCACGACAACTCTTGCAACCGTCTCTTTATCGTAACCGCTGCGATAAGAAATCGCTTTTATTAATTCTAATCTTGTCATACTCAAAAAAAATTAACATCCTCTATACGTCCGACAAAGGTAGTATTTTATTTGAGAAATAAAACAAAAAAACATTCTTTTCTTTTTTAGTGATAAGAAATTACGTCCAAAATCCACTTTATTGTGCGGATTTTTCGGGGAAAAATTTTTGAAGGTGTGTTTTTGTAAAAAGCAATTCCATTTTTGTTTGCAAAAAAAAGAAAAAGTTGTAAGTTTGCAAGTTGAAGAAAATTTATGTTGTAGTGTAAATTATGGACAAAGACCCCAAAGAATTTTCGCCTGCTGAAGAGCAAATGATACAAGAGAGTTTTGACGCTCTGTTGGATGCCTATGCCCATACATTGCACCGTCAGCGTGTTGAGATTATTCGGCAAACCTTCGAATTTGCCAAACGAGCCCACGCGGGTGTGAGGCGTTTGATGGGTGAACCTTATATCATGCACCCGTTGGCTGTGGCACATATCGTGGTGAAAGATATTGGGTTGGGTAGCACGAGTATTAGTGCGGCTCTGTTGCACGATGTGGTGGAAGATACGGATTATACGGTGGAGGATATTCGGAACCTGTTTGGCGATCGTATAGCGTTGATAGTAGATGGTTTGACGAAGATTTCGGGTGGTATTTTTGGTCCTCATGCGAGTGAACAGGCAGAAAATTTCCGCAAACTGTTGCTTACGATGTCCGATGATATTCGGGTAGTTTTAATCAAGATTGCCGACCGCTTGCACAATATGCGTACTTTGGAAGCCCAACCGCAAGAAAAACGCTATAAAATTGCGGGCGAAACGATGTATATTTATGCTCCCCTCGCCCATCGACTTGGCTTATATACCATCAAAGAAGAGTTGGAGGATTTGTCTTTCCGTTACGAAAATCCGAACGCCTATTTTGATATTGAGCAAAAACTGTTGGCGAATAAAAAGGCACAAATGGAGAGTTTTGAGAAATTTGTGGCTCCTATTCGCACAAAATTAGATACAACAGGTCTTGAATATAGGATAGAAGCCCGTATTAAGCCGATTTATTCCATCTGGAAAAAAATGAATGCCAAACATATTACTTTTGATGAAGTGTATGATTTGCTCGCGGTTCGTATCATTTTTACGCCCGATGGTACTATGTCCGAACACGACCAATGTTGGCGTATTTACTCGGCTCTCACGGAGATTTATCGTCCCCACCCCGAACGGATTCGCGACTGGCTTTCGATTCCTAAGTCCAACGGTTACGAGGCCTTGCACGTTACGTTATTGGGACAAGGTGGACAGTGGGTGGAGGTTCAGATTCGCTCCCAACGTATGCACGACTTGGCAGAGCGTGGTTTGGCAGCACATTGGCGGTATAAGGTAGGTAGTGAAGTGGACGATTCGGAGTTGGATAAGTGGCTCAAAAGTGTGCGGGAAGTGTTGGTGCACCCCGACACCGATGCGATGAACTTCCTGGAAACCTTCAAATTAAGCCTCTTTGCACGCGAGGTGTTTGTGTTTACTCCTTCGGGCGAAGTGAAAACCATAGCACAGAATTCTACGGTGCTGGACTTTGCTTATTATTTGCATACCGACATGGGTAACCATTGCATTGGAGCCAAAGTAAACCACGAAATACAGGGTCTGAACTATGTTTTGCACGATGGTGATTTAATCGAAATTATGACCGACGAACAGCAAAAGCCGCAGATAGAATGGGTTTCGTTTGTCGTTACAGCCAAGGCAAAAAATAGCCTCACAACCTATTTCCGCTCCATTGACCGCCAAACCATTTCGCACGGGAAACACCTCTTAGAAGTGGCTTTATCTACCCTTAAACTATCCGAGAAATATGATATGGTTGTTAATCGTTTGATGACACATTATCAATTTCAACAACTCAACGAGTTATTTTTGCAAATCGGTAATGGCACGATTACCCTGAACAATATCCCCGCACTCATTGATGAAAAACGTAGTTTTTGGCAACGCTTGAATCCATTTAATTCCGACAATGACGATAAAAAAACGGCCGAACAAAAAGCAACAGAAGTACAAAATAAAAATGCCAAAAGTAAATCCAAAAATATCATTCTGACAGACGAGAATTTGGGGCATGAGTGCATTTTGGCAGATTGTTGTCACCCGATTTTAGGCGATGATGTGTTGGCTTTTTATGACGACCAAACAGGCATTTATACCATCCATCAAGTGCAATGTCAAGAGGCGTTAAAACTCAAATCAAGTCGTGGCAAAAGTATTTGTTCTGCCAATTGGGCACCCCATAGCACACACACCTTTTTGGCAACAATTTTTATTGAAGGCATTGATCAAGCGGGTTTATTGATAAAGATATTGCATATTGTGTCCGAAAATTACCACATCAATATGCATAAACTTGATGCAATTTCTAAGAATGGCATATTTTGTGTGAATATACAAGTGTATGTACATAGTAAAACAGAGTTGAAACAACTACTTAAGTCGGTGCAATCCCTCAAAGAAGTGAAGTCGGTGCACCGAGTTAATGAAGGCATAATGGAAAGTTAAATTTATAAAAAATTATACAGAGATGAAAAAAATCAGTTTTTTAGCTATTGCGTTTTTAATCGCAAGCACGTTATTCGCTCAACAAGCAGAATTTAAATTTGAAAGAGAAGAGTACGATTTTGGACAATTTGACGAAGGTGGCGGTCCCGTAACAACTGTTTTCACTTTTACCAATTCGGGTTCTGCACCTTTGATTTTATCCAATGTACAGGCTTCGTGTGGCTGTACGTCTCCAAGTTGGACACAACAACCTGTAGAGCCAGGGCAACAAGGCGAAATCACCGTTACCTATAACCCAAAAGGTCGTCCAGGACGTTTTTCCAAGACGATTACGATTCAGTCGAATGCTCAAACCAATCCCTATCGTCTATACATCAAAGGTTATGTATTGCCAGCGATTGCCGGAATGACAGATGTTTACAACAAAGAAAATAAAATTGGTTCGTTGAGCATCAAAAACTCGGGCATTGATTTTGGAACCATCAAAAAATCAGATGCACCTGTTTTGCAACAAATTGAATATGCTAACCACTCCAAACACGATATTGATTTGGAATTGCGTGTAGCAGCCGATAATAGCAGTTATTTGAGCCTTTCAACTACCCAATCAAAGGTTCTTCGCCAACAAGTGGGTACGATGAACATCACTATTGACCCTAAAAAATGCAAATTATGGGGACCTGTTGAAACCGACTTCTTGGTGGTTGTTGACGGCGATGCTTCCCAAACGGACAAAAATAAGATGAAAGTTAAGTTTGAACTCATTGATGACTTTGCCAACTTAACCCCACAACAACGTATGGAAAGCCCAATTATTGAAATTGCGTCATCAATTGATTTGGGTGTTGTGGCTGCTAATGCAAAAATCAAAAAAGGCTTAACGGTTAAAAATATCGGTGTCAATCCTTTGGAAGTCCGCCGTGTGGTTAATGACAATAATGCTTTGTCCTTTACACTTCCCAAGAAAGCCATCGCATCAGGCAAACATAGTGACATAACTATTGAATGTACAGGTAAAGAAGTTGGAAAATATAGTAAAATCCTTACTATCTACACTAACGATCCTGAAAATCAAAAGGTAAATGTAACCGTAACTTGGGAGGTTAAATAATGAAACATCCCGAAAATTCAGAAGATTATAAGGGTTTGCAGGTTAACTCGGGGGTTGAGCAACTGCCGAGTGTAAACCCTTATCTTTCTTTCTCTCGCAAAAAGACTGTCTTGAGCGTTGATGAGTACGTTCAAGGCATCTTGAAAGGCGATATTTCCATCTTGGGCAAAGCCGTTACGTTGGTGGAGAGTAACCTACCTTCTGACCAGCAGGTAGCCCAGCAGGTTATTGAGCAGTGCCTTCCGTACGCAGGGAACTCGGTTCGGGTAGGCATCACGGGTGTGCCAGGAGCGGGAAAGTCCACGTTTATAGAGGCGTTAGGTACGTATTTGTGCCACATCAACCATCATTTGGCAGTGTTGGCGATTGACCCTTCGAGTGAGCGTTCCAAAGGTTCTATCTTGGGCGACAAGACCCGCATGAATGAGTTGTCTGCAACGGCTAATGCGTTCATTCGTCCCAGTCCTTCGGCAGGCAGTTTGGGCGGTGTGGCTCGTAAGACACGCGAGACGATTGTGCTGTGTGAAGCCGCTGGGTTTGATACGATTTTGGTGGAAACGGTGGGCGTTGGTCAATCTGAAACCGCAGCCCATTCGATGGTGGATTTCTTTTTGCTGTTGCAAGTAACGGGGACGGGAGACGATTTACAGGGTATCAAACGCGGAATAATGGAGATGGCAGACGGTATCGCTATCAATAAATGTGACGGAAATAATGTGGAGCGTGCCAAGGTGGCTCGCGTTAATTTCCAAAATGCGTTGGCACTTTTTCCTCCAACTGAATCGGGCTGGAAACCAGACGTTATGACCTGCTCGTCTATCGAAAAAACGGGTGTGGCAGACGTTTGGGATATGGTGATTGATTACGTCAAATTTACGAAAGATAATGGCTATTTTGACCGCAAACGCATCGTTCAAGCAAAATACTGGATGCACGAAACGATTCATTCGGCTTTGGTAGACGGCTTTTACCACAACGAACACATCGAAAACGAGTTGCCCATCATGGAGCAAAAAGTCCTCAATAGCGAGATAAGTAGTTTTATTGCTGCACATAAATTGCTGGAATTGTACGAAAAGTTAAGAAAATAATTATGCCCGTTAAAACAAAAAAAACTGAATTACCCAAGCCCACAGCAGACGCATCTGGCAAAATGCCTCCCAAAAACGAGGAGATGGAAGCGGCCATCTTGGGGGCATTGATGATAAGCAAGGATATTTACGGTGTTGTGGCGGATTTATTGCGTCCACAGTCCTTTTACAACGATAAACATCGCTACATCTACGAAGCCATCCAAACGTTATCGTTACAAGGTAAACCCATTGATTATTTGAATGTCAGTGAGCAACTGCGAGTGATGGATAAACTCAAAGAGGCAGGCGACCTTCCCTATTTGATGGAACTGACGACTGCTATTGCTTCCACTGCCAACACTCTTTCCTATGCTGAAAACATCGCTCTGAAAGCCACTGCACGCGACCTGATTAGTTTTGCAGGCGAGATTTCCACACAAGCCTTTGACGAGACACAACCCATCAAAGAAACGATTGAAAATGCCGAAAAAGGTATCTTTGAAATAACCCAACGAACCTACAAAAATGATGTGGTTGCGGTTGGTTCACTCATCGAAAATACGCTTGAAAAATTGCAAATCTTGAGCGAGCAGGGCGACAGCATTTCGGGTATCCCAACGGGCTGGACGGAGTTGGACAAAATCACTTCGGGTTGGCAGAAATCGGATTTGATTATCGTGGCAGGGCGTCCATCCATGGGTAAGACGGCGTTCGTGCTTTCGATGGCAAAAAACATCGCGGTTGATTATCGCAAACCGGTGGCTATGTTTGACTTGGAAATGTCCAACCACCAACTGATCAACCGTCTCATTATGAATATATGTGAGTTAGAGGGCGAAAAATTGCGTAGTGGTGGACTCTTGACGGCTTCCGATTGGAAAAAATTGGAGACCCGACTAAATAGCCTAAAAGATGCTCCTTTTTATCTGGATGACACGTCGGGATTGTCGATTTTTGAGTTATGTTCCAAAGCCCGTCGATTGAAGCGAGAACACGATATTCAGTTGCTCATTGTGGACTATTTGCAACTACTGAACGCAGGTAGCAATTTTAATAATCGCAACCGTGAGCAGGAGATTGCAACCATCTCGCGTATGCTCAAAAACTTGGCTCGGGAGTTGAATATACCCGTGATTGCATTGAGCCAGTTAAACCGTGATACCGAAAAACGCGAAGGAACGACGGGCAAGATTCCGCAGTTGAGTGACCTTCGTGAATCGGGTGCCATTGAACAAGATGCGGATATAGTGTGCTTTATTCATCGTCCCGAAAAATATCGGATTTACGAAGATGAAAAAGGCAATAATGTGAGGGGTTTAGCACAAATCGTAATCGCCAAGCATCGTAATGGTAAAACGGGCGATGTGTGGTTGCGTTTCCAACAACGATATGCTAAATTCCAAAATTTAACGGACGACTATAACGAGGAAGATTTTATAGAAACAGGTGAGTCTTTGGAAATGGGTGAATCTTTGGAGACGGGTGTTTCGTTTAATGCAAGCGATTTCGCCCCAAAACCTACTTATTCCAACGACCAAGATGATGATAAAAAAGATCCATTTTAATTACATAAAAATGAAAAGAATAGAGATTAAAGACGCTTTACAGATGACCAACTACGGGCAAACGATTCAAGTTTGCGGTTGGGTGAGAAGCAAAAGAGGAAATAAACAGGTCAATTTTATTGCACTTAACGACGGCTCTACCATCAAAAATATCCAGATAGTAGCCGATATGTCACTTATTTCCGAAGAAGAGTTGAAAAACGTAACGACGGGGGCTTGTATTTGTGCGAGCGGGAAGTTGGTAGAGAGTCAAGGAAGCGGACAAAATGTTGAAATTCAATTGGAAAAAATAGAAGTTTTTGGTACCGCCGACCCCGAAAAATATCCCTTGCAAAAGAAGGGTTTGAGTATGGAATACTTGCGTACGATTGCCCATCTTCGTCCACGAACAAACACTTTTGGAGCGGTTTTTCGCATTCGGCACAACATGGCGATTGCGATTCACACCTACTTCCATTCGCACGGCTATTTTTATTTCCATACGCCCATCATCACGGCTTCGGATTGCGAAGGAGCGGGGCAAATGTTCCAAGTTACGACCAAAAATCTCTACAATTTGAAGAAAGACAAAGACGGAAAAATTGATTATAGCGACGACTTTTTTGGCAAATCCACTTCACTGACGGTGAGTGGACAGTTGGAAGGCGAGTTAGCAGCCTTATCGCTTGGAAAAATTTACACGTTTGGACCCACTTTCCGTGCCGAAAATAGCAACACACCACGCCATTTGGCTGAGTTCTGGATGATAGAACCCGAAGTGGCGTTTATTGATAAAAACGACTTGATGGACATCGAAGAGGATTTTATTAAGTTCTGTGTTCAGTGGGCTTTAGACCATTGCCAAGACGACTTGGAATTCCTCAATCAATATGTAGATAAAGGACTCATTGAGCGGTTGCAAAGCGTTTTGAAAACCGATTTTGTGCGTCTGACCTATACCGAAGGCATTGAGATTTTGCAACACGCCATAAAAGATGGACAAAAATTCGAGTTCCCGTGCCAATGGGGCGATGATTTGGCAAGCGAACACGAGCGTTTCTTGGTGGAACATCACTTCAAAAAGCCCGTTATTATGACCGATTATCCGAAGGAAATCAAGGCTTTTTATATGAAAATCAACGAGGACGACAAGACCGTACAAGGCACGGACGTTTTGTTCCCGCAAATTGGCGAGATTATCGGTGGTGGTGTTCGTGAGGCGAATTTAGAAAAATTGCAAAACGAAATTGTTCGCAGGGAGATTCCCGACAAAGATATTTGGTGGTATTTGGATACACGTCGTTTTGGCTCTGCACCACACGCAGGGTTCGGCTTGGGCTTTGAACGTTTGATGCTTTTTGTTACGGGCATGCAAAATATTCGCGACGTGATTCCGTTCCCACGCACCCCAAAAACAGCGGAATTTTAAGCGAGTAACTTCAATTTTTGTGGATAAAATTCCTGCTCCGTAGTTTTTAACTAATTCGGTAGCAGGATTTTTTGTAGATTGAAATTATCAGACGCGAATGTTTGCCTGCAAAAAACGACCATAATTTTAAGATTTTTTTGCATAATTTTCTTTTTTTTGTTCATTTCGTTTCTTTTTGTTTTTTTCGCAAAAAATTTTTGAAATACAACGCAATAATGGCGTAAACTTAAAATACTAACCAATTAAAACATAATAAGCGATGAAAAAATGGGATATAATTCTTTTGGCAGCCTTGAGCGTATGGTTCTTGGCATGTTCGGACAAAAATGCAGCAACCGATACTTCGAATAACTTTGATAATAGTCCTGATACAGGCATTGAAGACGATAATGTGAACGATGTGGCTTGGTCAGACACGATTTATATTGCTTGGAGTGGCAATTCGGCAACCGTAACAGGTACGGCTGATAACGTGGAGGTGAGCAACAGCAACGGCTATGTAACCGTCAACTCCTCCACCACAAACGGCGTGGTCTATGCTCTGAGTGGCAGTGGCTCGGGACAACTCACTATTTATGGGAGTTTTAAGCATAACTTGACCCTCAATAACCTCACGCTTACTTGCTCCGATGGTCCTGCCATCAATAACCAGTGCCACAAAAAATGCTACATCGTAGTCAACGGCACCAATAGTCTGACGGACGGTAGCACCTATGCCAGTTCAGACGAAGACCGTAAGGCAGCCTTGTTCAGCGAGGGGCAAATCATCTTCTCGGGTAGCGGGACTTTAACGGTTAAAGGCAACTACAAACACGCCATTGCGAGCGATGATTATATCCACATAACCAGTGATGCAGGCGTTTTCGACCTCACAGCGGCTTCGGACGGCTTGCATGCCAACGATGCAATTCATATCAAAAGCGGCACACTGACTATTAAAGCGGGTAGCGATGGGATTCAGTGCGACTCCCTTATTAATATCTCGGGCGGAACGATGACGATTAGTGCGGGTGCAGACGGCATCCAGTCCGATACGGCAACAATTACGATTAGTGGTGGGTCTATCACGGTAACCGATGCGGTGGACAAAGGTATCACGGCGTACGGAAATATCCACATCAGTGGGGGTACTATCCGCATCTCCAGCGAGTATAAATGTATCAAGACCAAAGCCAACCTCACTATCACGGACGGAGACATTCAAGTTATTTGCAACGGAACGGCTTCTTCCTCAGGTGGAGGTGGTGGACATCCCGGAGGTTGGGGAGGTGGTTCTTCGTCTTCCGAAAACAGTAGTTCCGAAGGTATCGAAGCCAAAGGCACCATCAGTATCAGTGGTGGAAAAGTCTATGCACAGTCTGCCGACGATGCCATCAACTCGGGTGGCGACATGACTATCAGTGGTGGGTATGTTATGGCATATTCTACGGGCAACGATGGCTTGGATGCGAACGGTGATTTATACATCAAAGGTGGAGTGGTTTGGGCAATTTGCACGGGTTCCAACAATGCCGAAGTGGCTATAGATGCTAATACCGAAGGAAGGAAACAACTGTATATTCAAGGAGGTAGCATTGTTACGTGCGGTGGGTTGGAAAATGGCTTCAACAGTACGCTGACTTGCAAGCAAGCGTCCTCTTGGAGCAAATCCACTTGGTACGCATTATACGACGGCGATGAGTTGGTTATAGCATATAAAACACCTGCAAGTGGTGGCACGCCGATGGTCGTTGCTACAAAAGGAACGGCTTCGTTGAAATCGGGCGTAACCGTGTCGGGTGGCACTTCGATTCTCAATGGCTATGGCAACATCGGAGGCACCATCTCGGGAGGTAGTTCGGTAACCCTCAGCACGTATTCTGGGAATAGTGGTGGAGGTCCTGGAGGTGGCAGACCTTAATCAATCAACCTTAAAACGATAGCATTATGAAAAAGTATTTGTTGTTTATATTATTCGGTTTGTTGCCCCTTGCAATAACCGCTCAAACAGTTAGTCCAGAGACTTTAGCCAAGCGTGCGAAACGCAAAAACCTCACCGTAAAAGAGTGGAATACAGACGAAAAAAGTAAATATCGTTGGTTAGATCGCGTTACGGTGTATGATTCCGAAGGTCGAAAAATAGAACAAATCGAGTACGCCACATACGGTATGAAATGGCGTGAGACATACGAATATGATGCCAACGGATTTCTGGTAAAACAAGTGGAATACAATGATAGAAATAAACCGTCACGTATCATAAAGTTTGAATTTAACGCAGACGGCACCAAAGCAAAGCAGTATAACTATCTGCCAAACGGCAAACTGTACTCTATCAAAGTATTTGAGTATGACTTCAAAGACTGACATACTCGCGTGCCTACAAGAATTTGCCCCCATCTCGTTGGAAGAAATGGAAGGCGTAAAACTGATGAACCGCATTGATACTAAGTTTGTGGTGCAATCGTGGCTATTGCCCGAAATTTTACAAAACGCCAAGAATACTTATTTTGCCCAAGAAATAAACGACAAACGCATTGTTACATACGACACGATGTATTATGATACGGACGACTTGGAGATGTACCTTCGGCATCACGACCGACAATTAGTGCGGCAAAAAATCCGTATCCGTCAATATGTCGAAAGCCATTTGAACTTTTTGGAAATCAAGCGTAAAAACAACAAAGGTCGTACTAAAAAGAAGCGTATTACCCTACCCGAGCCCGAGATGACTCGCCCTACTTCCGATGTGGTGGAGTTTATTGCTGCCAAAAGTCGGTACACGTGGGAGCAGATTTCGCCCAAACTACGGACGGTTTTTCATCGTATCACGTTGGTCAATAAAGCCAAAACCGAGCGACTGACCATTGATTTTGACCTCGTTTGGGAGAATCAAGTGAGCGGTATGACAAAAACCTATCCCGATTTAGTCATCATTGAACTCAAACGCAACGGGCACGTTCCCTCTCCTATGTTGGGCATTATGCAGTTATTACGCATTAAACCGTTGAAAATCAGCAAGTACTGTATCGGCACGGCATTGACCACTCCGCACCTCAAACGCAACCGTTTCAAAAAGAAAATACGATTGATTGAAAAATTATTGAATATAAACCCTCAAAACTATAACTCATTATGATTCTTCAAGTTAATTTAGCCAATCCTACCCTTGAAAAAATCGGGTATGATGCAGATATTGCCGCACAGTACGGCAGAGAAGATAGCATTTCTTATTTGATGCACTCCTTGGCTGACTGGTTGGGTGTTTCCGATGGACTCGTAACGCTCCCGCTGATGTTTGCTTTTAACTTCCTCATGGCGTGGATTATCACCTATTTTATCTACTATAAAGTGAGCCAACGCCGCGGTGATTACTTGGTAACCTTCATGCTTTTTTCCAATGCGATGTTCCTGCTCCTGTGGCTGATGCAAATGTTGGACATTCAAACGGGCTTTGTGCTGGGTTTGTTCGCCATCTTCGGGATGATACGGTATCGGACGGATACGGTGCCTATTCGCGAAATGACCTATCTGTTCATTATCATTACGCAATCGATTATCAACTCCTTAGCCCTCAAAGCAGAGGATTTAGTATGGTATCAGTTAATTTTTGCCAACATCGCACTGATCGCTTTGCCGTGGATTTTTGAACGCTGGTCAAGCCATGCACACAAAACGAGCAAGATTATTCATTATGAAAAAATCGAAAATATCTTGCCCGAAAACCGTGCTGCACTGTTGGAAGATATTGAAAAACGGACAGGTATCAAGCCTTTGGACGTGGAAATTGGGCATATCGATTTTCTGCAAGATGCGGCGTATATCAAGGTTTACTATTTGCTCAAAGACAACGAACAAAACACGATAGGCAATATAATCAAATTCAGATAATTATGAAACGTTTTCTCCTATTGACGATTTTATTTTGTTGTGGCTTAACAACTTATGCTGCAAAGTTAAAATACGATTCAACGGCCGTTTCTCAAACCTTTGAGACACGAATCAGTGCGGATTTTACGAAGCATTTTCGGCAAAAAATAACCTTGGGGTTTTCCGAAGAAATTCGGTTGCAATTCTTCAACCAAGTTGCCAAAAGTGCTACGGGTTCGTCCGCTACTGCGTACACCCTCAACGAAACGCCTGACTATTTTCGCCGTTCGTACACGACCCTCTCGTTGGGCTATAAACCGATTGACTATCTTGGCATCAATGCCGCTTATACCTTGCGTTTACTCGGCAACAAAGATTGGAACGACCCGAAGGAATTTATTCGCCATCGTGCAACGCTTGCCTTGACGGGACACATCCAAGCCAACCAATGGAAATTCTCTTTGAGAGAGCGTTTAGATATAAATTGTCGGATGGATTCTGTCAATACGGACGAAAAAGCCCCTGTGGACTTGCGATTGAGGCACCGATTACACGCTTCGTACGACATTATGGGCAAGCCCATCAGATTATTCCTGAATTTTGAACTTATCAACACGCTTAATGCTCCCACAGATTACCTGAATGCCGTTACGGGCAAGGATTATGGGCAGTATTTGAGCGACATTCGCACGGAGTTGGGTGTTCGTTGGCGATTGGATAAAAGAAATACGTTGGCTTTCAGTTATCGATTTAATTATAGTAACGAGCGAGATATTGACATCAGCAAATCGGCAAAGAATATCCGTCTCTGGCAAGAAAAAGGCTACGGGCATATTTTCGCCATCAATTACGAATTTGATTGGTAACAAGACGATAAAAAATTGGTTGTGAACAATTTAGCCACAACCAATTCTTTTTAAATACCGTTTAAAAGGTAGTTAATCGTTTTTTAGGACCGCTTTACGCTTTTTGTACTCTTCGTAGCACGCATACGCAACCACACACAAGAAAATCGCAAAACAACTCAACGCCAACGCATTGCCTTTGCGGGCTGAATCGGGGTCAAAAATCAACTCTATCGTATGCTCTCCTGCTGGCACCACCAATGCACGAAGCATATAATTAACCCGCAAAATGGGCGATGATTTTTTGCCAATAAAGTACGGTTGCCCGTCCAACATCATTTTCCAGCCATGCGGATAGAAAATCTCCGAAAGCACTGCCAAACGAGGTCCTTGCACGTTCGCATAATACGTAACTTTTTTCGGATTATGATCCACCAATTCAAACCTATCTTCTGGGGAACTGGGTACTTGCCATTGACCTTGCGGAGAGTTCAAAATCGTACTATTTACGGCGTATGTCGTATCCACAACCGCGTAACGATGCAAGTCCAGCGTCCTCAAACTTTCACTTTCATCATTCGCATTATTGACATACACGAGCGAATCCACCAGCCAACACATTCCCATCGCACCTTGATTGAGTTGAACGCCGACTTGACCATCCTTGTTAGCAATTATATACTTGGTATTCAACATGTTAAGTACGTTTATATTCAATTTGCTGATATGCTGGTCAATCAAATCTTGATAACGCCGTAATTTTGCAGCCGAATAACCACCTATTGAATTGAGATACAACGAAGTACGCGACTCATTGAACGTATTAGACGCTAAATTAAGCACCCTAAAATAACTCTTATCTTGCAGCAGACTTTGTTCGTAAGGGTACATTTTCCTCAGTTTGTCATGTTCTTTGGTGGGTCGGAAATCATTATCATTGCAAAAACGCTTATCCACAGGCCACATATCCGCAACAATCAACACCGCAAATGCCAAGCCAAAAATGAGTTGCGTCTTGTCGTTTGACTTGCCATTATAAAGCCGATTAGCATACCAATAAACGCCTGCTACACCCAAAAGCACGAACCAAAATGACCGCCACGCATCCGCTTTAATCATCGCCTGACGTTGTGCAAGAATAGCATCGTAGATTTGGTCGCCCACCTGTGCTTTCCACGAATCGTATGCCGAAGTCGTATCGATTCCCGAACTTGCAAAGGCAATAATCATGCACACCAATGCCGTCAAACCACCTGCCACAAGAATTGCTTTTTGCAATTTCTTCCACTCCCACGTCTTATCGTTTATCGTTTTTAAAGCCAAAAATCCCAACACAGGAACCGTTATTTCAGCCACAATCAAGATACTTTCCACTGCCCGAAAACGGTTGTACATCGGGAAATAGTCAAAAAATAATTGTGTCAAAGCAGGAAAATGCCTTCCCCACGACAAAAGCACTGAAAACAACGTTGCCACCAACAAAGCCCACTTATATGGCCCACTCACGATGATTAAGCCCAACAAAAAGAGGAAAATCACCACCGCACCCATATAAACGGGTCCGCTCGTAAACGCCTTATCGCCCCAATAAGTCGGAGCCGACTGACAGAACTGTTTAGCACTACTTGCAGGCACGCCCATTGCACGCATCTCCTTCTCCAACTGCGAGTCTTTGCCTAAATTAAAGCCACTCGCACCACCCATATAATTCGGCACCAAGAAGGTCAAACTCTCGTTTATTCCCTCGCTCCAAGCAGTTGCATAATCAAAATCCAAACCGCCCGTTTCTTGCCCTTCGTGGTCTTCATTTTCCAAGTCCGAGTGTCCACCACGCATCGTCTCAGCCAAATACTCTTGGTTGATGAAAAACTTACTCGCCCCCATGCCTAAGCCAACAAGAAACGAGGTTGCAAAGACACAAGTGGCAATAATAAACGTTTTATAGTCTTTCGATTGGATAGCCAACGCGAGTTCGGCAAAAAAACACACGCCGATGAGCATACATATATAATACGACATCTGTGGGTGCATATAAAAGCCGATGTACATGCAGAAAATCACCAGCATCGCACCCAACGCGTATTTCTTGCGGTACATCAACATAAAACCGACCCAAACAAGTGTCATATACGTGATAGAAAAGCATTTTCCGTGATGGGCAGCCGCAATAACGACAAAGAAATAAGACGACATCGCTATCGCAAAAGCCCCTGCAACCGACTGCCAACGACCCACGCCAAACGTCCGCAACAGAATAAAAAAGGCAAGCAGATAAAAGAAAAATATCGTTTTAACGTTGTAAATCAATGGATGCAAAATCGAAAAAAGCCTATCAACAAAACTGCCACCACCTCCACCAATCTGGTAGTTGGGCATTCCACTAAACATATTATCTGTCCAGTAGGTATAATCGCCCGTTTCTTCGTGGTATCGTATCGCGTCTGCAGCCGTACCAGCCGCTCCAATATGTTCACTCGAATAAATGTCTTGTCCCTGATAAGCAGGCCAAAAATAAATCAGCGTTGCTACAAAGAAAATCAGCAAAATAATCGCAATTGGCTGGTATTTTTTCCAATCTATTCTATTCATAGTTTATAGTTTTTTAAGTACGGCTTTAAGGAGTTGATAACAATGTTGAACACTCGCGATATTCACCTTTTCAGAGGGCGAATGAGGGTGCAGAATCGTTGGACCAATCGAACAAATATCCAAGTCGTAATAACGATTGATAATGCCACATTCCAAGCCTGCGTGGATAACTTTTATCTCGCCTTCTTTGTTAAATTCTTCTTTGTAGGTTTCTTGCACCACTTTCGTTACGCGTGAGTCAAAATTGGGCTGCCAACCTGGGTAATCGCCACTAAACTCCACTTTTGCACCTGCCAACGCGAAGACCGAATCCAC
>JBGUYG010000088.1:0-4013 GCA_045118535.1 Paludibacteraceae bacterium | reverse complement strand
ATGCTACTATTGACACCCTGAATCGTTATCGTACCCTCCCGCGGAGAAGCACTCTTATTCTCTTCTACGCCTATCTCCAAAGTGCAATTATCAGCAGCCTTACCTCCAGTGGACTTGAGATGCAACCAACTATCATTCGTTGAAGCAGTCCAATCTACACGAGCGTCAAACTTGAAGGTCTCTGTCGTAGCAGGATACTCTACTTCAATAGTTGTCGCAGAAGCCTCATAAACAAACTCATCGCCGTATCCTTGGACTATCTTAATCGTGAAAGTCGTCTCTTCCCCTTTTACCGTTATGAATCCCGTACGCTCTGGTAAATCATTTTTCGTAACATGGATGCGTAGTTTGGTGTCTTTCTTAGTACCCGATGGTTCCACGGTCAGCCACGAGGAAGAGGCTTCATCCACGGTTGCCGTCCAATCAACATTTGCATAAAACACAAACGCCGTATCTTGTTGCGACCCATCCAAGTACATAACCGTATCTCGCAAACTATCATTTTCCAAAAGTAAATCAGCAGGGTTTTGTTTCACATACAAAACAAAGGACGTATCGCCCACCAAGATACTAAAACTTCCTCTTCGCTCGTCGATTGAGCTATTCTTATGTGCTTTTAAATCTACGTCATATTCGCCTGGGACACCTGCCGTACGCGAAAGCGATAACCAAGAAGCGGTAGATTTGTCCATCTTTACAACCCAAGCAAAATTAGATTCGAAAAGAATATGTGCTGTCGTGTCTTTATACTTGAATACATACGTTGTGTCTTCGGTAAAAGATAAAGCCATTTTTGTTGCAGTAGGCTTCAGGAAGACATCGTATTCGATCCTATCACAGGCCACTATCAAAAGCAACAAGACTAATATCCTAAACAATTTCTTCATTCAAACAAAAAGGCTTTTATCTACCATTACTTACAATTAGATTGCGTTACCCAAAACTCATACGACTTATCACCTGCATAAAACGTTATCGTTCCGTCCCTGGGTGCCTCTGTTTCGTTGGCTTTCACCTCAAACGTCAAAACATGATTGCCGGGTCCTTCTTCATAAAGCGAGGTAATAACCAACCAGGAAGACGCATCTGTATTCACTTGGGCTAACCATGCATAATTGGCTTTAAACGAGATAGAAGACGTATTTTCTGAACAATCAAAAAGCAACTCATATTGTACATCTTGGGCAAATTCCAACGCATCCAGCAAGGTATAAATAGTTGGATCGTATAATTTCTTATCACACGATACAAACAACTGCGAAACCAACAATAATATGACAAGTTTTTTATTCATGGTTCATTTACGACCTAAACGACAAAAAATATCACACGTATTTGGGTGAATCAAAATGCCAAAGGCTTGCAAAGAGGTAAAAAACAGGATTAAATGACTCTTTAACACACAAATCAGAAATGCGTGTGGAGGGGGGGGGGGTAAAATGTTGATTTTCAATAAGTTAGGTCGGTTTTTTATTCTCATATTACTAAAATTTAGCCACATTCACGTTGCAAATGTACATTAAATGTTTTAAAATATCAAAAAAAAATGTCTCTAAAATTTCTCTCAGAGCCTTACCGTAGCAATTCCCTTCTCGCTCACGATAATTTCATCGTTTGCAAATGTCGGATTTTTTGGCTAACAACCGCTGATTTGAGGGGAATAGTGGATATTTGTTGCTTTCAAATTTGCATATCTCACAAAAAAGTTGTAAGTTTGCACATTATCGCTTCCCAAGTATAGTGAAAAAAGAGGGTAATGAGTTGGTTAGTGCCACTACCCAACTAAAACTGAAAGCCACAGACGGGAAACAAGACAACACCGATGTGCTTGACATGGAAGGAGTTATGGAATATGCTCAATAAAGAAAGCCAAACAACCATAGTGGAATTTTATTTCCTAACGCATATTCCATATCATCCGCAGCAATGAAAGCATTGGGGATATTTACAATCTGTTTTCCATCTTTACTCTGTCCACCCACTTCTATCGTATATTTACCATCAATAATAAAGTCTGCCTTACGACCATATTCCACTTGATGATTGTGCATCAATTGATTAACAAAGAAGGTCTCGCGAGCCGTACCAATCTCCACTGACGATAACGCAAGAGCATAAAGCAGATTCGGGTTCTCCATATAGATTTTATCGGGTTTTTGCATCCGTTTGATATTGTGCATATCGCTATATAAGAGATTAACGATTTTAGCACGATGCAAATGAGCAAGATACAACAGGATTGTGTTACGATTTAATTCTGCAACGTGCGACATTTTGCTGATGTCAACCACAAACGGCACACCACTACTCACCACCGCAAGCAAACTTCGCATCTTACGCACATTGGATACCTCCATATTGCCTAATTGGGGTAATTCTATCTCCAAAATCATATTCACGACTTTCTGCACTTGTGTCAGATAATCCATATTTTTTTGCATAAAAAAAGGATAGTAGCCATTTTGTAGATAGTGATAAAAATACTTTAACGGGCGACATTCCCTTGTAATAGTTTCCGATATATCCAAAGGATGGGTCAGCACATCTTCCAAAGCAAATGCGGGCAACGAAATATCATGGTTAAACAAAAGATATTCCCGAAATGAAAGCCCTTGCATCTCATAACTGACACAGCGTCGTGACAAATCAGCTTCGGCATTGAGGATATTGAGTAGCGAAGAACCTGTAAAAACTACTTGCAATTCAGGTAAACTATCGTAGATATTCTTCACTTCACGACTCCAACCTTCATATTTGTGTACTTCATCAAGATATAAACACTTGCCACCACGTTTATAGAACTTTTCTGCTAATTCTAATAAACTATGGCGAGTAAAATACAAGTGGTCCATGCTTGCATATAGAGCAATTTCTGGATTATTCCCATATTGTGTTTTTATATGTTGTAATAGCATCGTTGTTTTACCTACACCGCGAGCACCTCTGATTCCGATAAGACGAGAGTCCCAATTGATTGTATTCATTATACTACGAATAGGCTTCGTTTCCAAATGCAATAATAACCTTACATGTTGTGCTTGAATCTGTTCCATAACTGTTCATTTAAAAATTCGGTGCAAATATACATAATTTGCTTAATTCAACAAGCATATTTTTTATAAATTTGCTTAATCTATTAAGTATTTTGGGGTTTTTGCCATATTTTCCAAACTCAAAATGCGTTATTTTGCAAGTCCAGTTTCTTGCAGAATAATTGCGAATAGAATGCTCAAATTATGCCTAAAACGCTTTTAATAGCAAATCCTCACCTGTTTATGATGCTCCATTATTACAAAAAAACAGAAAAATTGCAAGAAAAATATATCTTTCATCCAAATCTTCTTTCTCACATACAAAAAAACGCTTCTAAAATTTCTCTCAGAGCCTCACCGTAGCAATTCCCTTCTCGCCCACGATAACCGAATTTTCCTTTCATCGTTTGCAAATGTCGGATTTTTTGGCTAACAACCGCTAATTTGCAAGGAATGGCTGATATTTGTTGCGTTCAAATTTGCATATCTCGCAAAAAAGTTGTAAATTTGCACAATTATCGCTTCCATGAGCAACGGAAAAAGGGACTGGGGGGGATTTTTGATAATGGGATAAGTGAGGATAACTAAAAACACAAACTATATAAAACAAAACTATATGATTAATATTTTACACATTTCTGACATTCATTTTGGATGGAACAAACCAGAAGAAAACGGGGTTGTTTTAGATGCATTTTTTGACGATATAGAAAACACCATGCCAAAAGAATGCAAAGAGGATAATTATTGTATTATTTCAGGAGATTTGGTATATAGAGGTTGTAACGACCATGAGTACGCAATTTTTTTTCGTGATTTCATTAACAAACTCACACAAATCATACCGCTAAATAATATATTGGTTGTCGCTGGCAATCACGATTTAAATCGTACTTGGGTGGAAAACAATCTGGAAAAACATAAAGAAGATATCTTCAAGAAAAGGACAGAAGTTGAATTTAATGACTATCTGAATGAAGA
>JBGUYG010000087.1:0-14129 GCA_045118535.1 Paludibacteraceae bacterium | reverse complement strand
ATGCTCTTTGTTGTGCAACCACTTTCGTTGTTGTACTTTTTACTTTTTGGCAAAAACGCGAAGACGAGGCTAACATATCATCGTTTTGTATCTTGGTTTGCAAAGTGGTGTATTGACCATATCCCGGGCTTGCATGTGCGGGTGCATAACGATTACGGACACGTTTTTGGCAACAAAACAATGCTCTACATTTGCAATCACCAGTCCGTTTTGGACATTATCGTGTTGTTGTCGTTGATGCCTAAATCAATTATTTTGACCAAAGGTTGGGTGTGGAATAATCCTGTTTTGTGCGTGCTGCTTCGGCTGTTGGACTGCTTCCCGATTTCTTATGATGAGGCGACCAAACGCAAAAAAATACTGTCATTGCTCCAAGAGGGTTACTCCATCGTCATCTTCCCCGAAGGAACTCGTACGCGGACGGGCGAGATAGGTCGTTTTCATCAAGGAGCGGTGCGAATGGCGGAAGAGTATGGCTTGGATATCTGTCCGATTCTCGTGCAAGGGATGTTTCATGTGCTCAACAAGAATCAGTTTCGGGTGCGTGGGCATGATGTAGATTTTTTCGTTTTACCCGAAATAAGCATCACCGACACGACCTTCGGCAAGACGTGTTTGCAAAAAAGTAAGACTTTGGAATTATATTATCACAATCGAATGGAGATGAACAATAATTACACGGTTACCGTCTTGGGCGGTGGAGTAGGTGGACTTTTTACGGGGGCTTTGCTTGCCGATAAGGGGTTTGACGTAACGGTTTTGGAGCAACTGCCCGTAGCGGGTGGTGGTTTGTATAGTTTTGAGAAAGATGGCGAGATTTGGCAAACGGGTATGCATATCGTTTGTGGATTGGAGGAAGGTGGACGTGTCAAGGCGATTTTAGACCACCTGAACATATCCGTTCCGTTGGAGGAAACCACGATGGATAACTCGCCTGCACCCCTCATCGGCGAGAAGGAGTGGAGTTATTACAAGGGAGGTACATTCCGCTTTGTGGGTGGCTCGAAGCCGTTGATTGATGCGTTGTGTATGTCTATTATTCGGCACGGAGGACGCGTTTTAACTGACGAAAAAGTGGAACATTTGACGATTCAAGACAATAAAGTGGTGGAGGTTAAAACCCAGCAAAAGACCTTCAAAAGCGATATTGTGGTGTCTTCTTTGCACCCGAAAAAGTTGTTGGAACTTACCGAAACGCCCATTTTCCGTCAAGTAACTATCAAACGCATCCAAGAAACGCCCGAGACCGAAGGTTCGTTTAAGTTGTACTTAAAGCTCAAGCCGAACACCTTGCCGTTTGATAAGGTCTCGCATTACTTGCCCGATGTGAATTTGTTGGTTCTGACACCACCTTGCACTCAAAATGACGAATACGCCCGCACCATTGAGTGTGTTACCACGATGCCGTACGACCAATTAGCCCCATGGCAAGCCAACCGCAAGGATGATTACGCTTCCTACGAGGCGTTCAAGGAGCAAAAAGCGGCAGAGGTGTTGCAACAAGTGAAACGAATTTATCCCACCATTGAGAGTTGCATCGAAAGCCATTTTACGTCCACTTCGCTGACTTTCCGAGACGATTTTCTGACGCCCGAAGGTGGTATGTACGGTATGTCGGAAGCACTTGGAGCCGTGATTACGAAGGTGGATAACTTGTATCTCACGGGGCAAAACTGCCATCTGCGTGGGCTTTGTGGCACGGTGATGACCTCCAAAGAAGTGGCTGAAAAAATTGGCAAAACGTATGTATAAAAGAAGTGTCGTAGTCGTAATTTGTTTATTTTCAGTCATTTGTGTATTCGCAAAAACACCTTTTCTCACGCCTTTTCTCGCCGATAGCACAAATAACACCCACATCGCCATGATCGTGTGCCCTGGAGGTAGTTATTCGTGGTTGGCGATGCAGCAAGAGGGCGAAAAAGTGGCACAATTTTTTCAACAACAAGGCATCAATGTGTTCGTGTTAAACTACCGTGTAGCGACTGTGGTAGCGTATATAACGGGCTTTCGTGTGTTAGGTTTGGGAAATAAATACCCCGATATGTTGGAAGATGTGGAAAAAGCCTTGCAAGTCGTATATCAAAACGCTTTAAAATGGGCTATTGACACATCTAAAATAGGGGTGATGGGCTTTTCGGCTGGTGGACACTTGGCGATGATGTCTTATGTGCACAACCGAACGCCGTATAAGCCGAGTTTTTTATGCCCAATTTATCCTGTTGTTACCTTTGCCGACAAACGATATGTCCACAAACGCTCTCGTAGAGGTGCTTTGGGCGTATGGCGACAGTGGAACAAAAACCTGCAAGACTCGCTTTCGGTGGAAAAACACATCTCGGAGGACTGTCCACCCGTGTTTTTGGCGAGTTGCAAAGACGACAACGTGTTGAAATATCAAAACTCCCAACTGCTTGATTCGGCTCTGACAGCTCATCACATACCGCACACCTATTTGTTGTATGAAAGTGGCGGACACGGCTTCGGAGTGGGGGATGAAGGCAGTAATCAAATAGCATATCAATGGAAAAATAAATTTTTACAATGGATATTGAATTTCAATCAGCAACCGAAATAAAGCAATACCAAGAAGCGTTATTGCAGCAACAATTAGCGTATTTGCAAGCTCACTCGCCGTATTATCAGCGTGTTTTTGCCCATAAAAACATAGACGTGACAACAATTCAGCACCTTGATGACCTGCCTCGTCTGCCCTTCACGGAAAAACAGGATTTGCAACTGCATAATGCCGATTTTTTGTGTGTGCCGAAGGAAAATATCGTGGATTATATCACCACTTCGGGCACGTTGGGCGAGCCGGTTACGTTTGGTTGCACCGAAAAAGATTTGCAACGTTTGGCATACAACGAGCATAAATCGTTCGCGTGTGCAGGGCTTAAAAAAGGCGATATTTTACAACTGATGACCACCTTGGACAAGCGTTTTATGGCAGGTTTGGCGTATTGGATGGGCATCCGTGAGATGGGTGCAAGCATCATTCGGGTCGGCAACGGTATCCCAGAACTGCAATGGGACACGATTCAGCGACTTCGTCCCACGGCGATTATGTGCGTGCCGTCCTTCATTTTGCGGTTGATAGAATATGCTGAAAACCATAGTATTGACTACCGTCATTCGTCTATTCGCAAAATCATCGGCATTGGCGAAGGCTTGCGAGACCTCTCGTTTCATTTGAACCTGTTGGGGCAACGTATCCACGATAAATGGCCAGAGGTGCAACTTTTTGCGACCTATTCTTCGACGGAGATGTCGGCAACCTTTTCCGAGTGCGAACACGGTTGCGGTGGGCACGTCCATCCCGAGTTGATTATCACCGAAATCATTGGCGAAAATAACCAACCTGTGCCTGATGGCGAAGTGGGTGAGGTCGTCATCACGACTCTTGGCGTGGAAGGAATGCCTCTGTTGCGGTTCCGAACGGGCGACATGGCAGCAAAAATCGTGGCACCGTGTGCGTGTGGACGTAACTCGTACCGTCTGACGCCGTTGGTGGGTCGTAAGCACAACATGATAAAACTCAAAGGGACGACCATCTATCCACCTGCGATTAACGACATTTTGGACAATACGGATTATGTGGTGAATTATGTGGTTGTGGCACGGAACAGCCCTGCTGGCACAGACGATTTGCTGGTACGAATCGGGGTGAAAACGAATAGCAGCGAATCCGAACTGATTAAGGACCTAAAAGACCGTTTCAGAGCCCGCTTGCGAGTGGCTCCAACTATCGAAATTTTGCCCATTGATATTATTCAGCAAATCAATTTCCCCGCAAAAAGCCGAAAACCAATCAAGTTTATTGATGAACGATCATGAAATTTTTGGTTCGGTTATATGATTATTTTGTTGAAAATCAACGACTTTTATGGCTCGGCGTTGCCATCATCACGTGCTTGTTGATTGTTGCTTCAACGCGTTTGCAGATACGCGAAGATATTGCCGAATTTTTGCCGTTTACGCAGGAAAATAAACAGGCGATGGACCTGTACCAACAGTTTGCTCATGCCGACCGAATCATGGTTATTTTTGAGGATACAACCGCTAATGTAGAGGCTTTGTTGGATGCCGTTGATGATTTTGAGCAACAATACAAGCAAAGCCCACTCCACATTCCGCTTACCACCCAAATTGACCTGCAAAACTACATGGAGGCGATGCGTTTTGTGTACGAAAAGGTGCCGTATTTTTTGCAAGAAAATGACTACAAACGCATGGACTCTTTGCTCGCCAACCCCAACTACATAGCGGAACAAATGCAGCATAATTATCGCCAGTTACTGCTCCCGTTTTCGTCTTTTTTGTCGCAACGAATCCAAGCCGACCCGCTCAATTTATATGCTCCGCTTGTGCAACAGTTGCAACAATTTCAGCCTACGCAAAGTGCCTTTGAGATGTTGGATGGATACATGCTTTCTGCCGACCATACACGGGCTTTTGCCTATCTCACGTCGCCTTTTGGTGCGTCCGAGACCCAGCATAATACGGATTTGGTTCACCAACTGCAACAAATCATCAATCAAAGCAAAAGCAATACAGGAGTGGATATTCGCCTGCTTGGGGCACCTGTTATTGCGGTGGAGAATGCTCGCCAAATCAGGCACGATACGATTTTAGCGTTGGTGCTTTCGTTGGTTTTGATTGTGCTTATTCTGGTGCGTAATTTCCGAACGTGGAAGGGCGTTTTGGGCATTTTAGTAACGATACTTTTTGGTTGGCTTTTTGCTACGGCGGTTGTGGCGATGGTGTGTGAAGAAATTTCGTTGATTGTGTTCGGAATCGGTTCGATTTTGCTGGGTATTGCCGTCAATTATCCGTTGCATATCGTGGTGCATAGACGTTATACGCAGGATATGCGGAGCAACTTGCAAGAGGTTTTGTCGCCTTTGATTATTGGCAACATAACGACTATCATGGCTTTTGTGGTGCTGGTGCCGTTGTCCACGACTGCCTTGCGCGATTTGGGCATTTTTGCAGCCAGTATGTTGGTCGGGACGATTGCTTTTTCGGTGGTTGTGCTGCCTCATTTTTTGCCAAAACAAGGAGCGATGCAAACGACCATTTCGCCATTTTTGCAACGACTTTCTTCGCAGTTAGGGCAAAAGAAATCATACGTTGGAATCGCTATTTTGGCAATTACGTTGGTGCTATTTTGGTTCATTCCGTCTTCATCTTTTGACGAAAATCTGTCCAATATCAACTACATGACGGAGCAACAACGAGCCGATTTTGCGTATTATGCTTCGCTTTTTGGTGAAAAAAAAGACACGCGAACCATCTATTTTGCGGTGCAGGATAGCACGGAAAACTTGACAAAAGATAGTGAAAAAATAACCGTTTTGCTGGATTCGCTCAAAAACAAAAATGAGATAATTGCGTTTCGTTCTGCCAACCAATTTTTGCCTTCAATAGAGGAACAAAAAATGCGTTTGGAGCGTTGGAAAACGTTCTGGGAAAAGCACAAAATAGAAGAAAAATTGCAAGCAGAAGCCACCAAAAATGGTTTTCAAAAAACGGCTTTTGCACCTTTTTTGGCGAGTATAAAAAACGCTTGGCAACCCGAAAACAGCACTTTTTTTGCACCCCTAACCACGACTTTTTTGCAAGAAAATTATCGCCAAAATTGCATCGTCAATTACATCGTTGTAACGCAAAAAGATGAACAAAAAATACTGCATTTGCTTCATCAATCGGCGATAAAAAACACCACAGAATTTTCTGTTGAGAACGTCAATCAGCAAGTGATTAAGACGCTTTCGGATAATTTTAACTACATCGGCATTGCGTGTTCGTTGATTGTGTTTTTGTTTTTGTGGCTCAGTTTTCGGCGATTTTTGTACGCAATCATTGCGTTTGTTCCGATGCTTTTATCGTGGATTTGGATACTCGGCTTGATGGGCATTTTTGGCTTGCAGTTTAATATCGTGAACATCATTTTGGCGACTTTTATTTTTGGTCAAGGCGATGATTACACGATTTTTATGGTGGAAGGATTGATTTATGAGCGTGAAACCAATAAGCCGATTTTGCCACAGTTTCGGTCGGAGATTTTGCTTTCGGCGATCATTATTTTGGTGGGAATTGGGGTGCTGATTGTGGCAAAACACCCTGCGATGTTCTCTTTGGGAGCCGTTACGTTGATTGGCATGGCTTCGGTGGTTTTTATGGCATTCTATATTCCACCGTTGCTGTTTGCGATGGTGAAGAAAAATGAAAGGTGAAAATTGAAAAGGGAGAATTTACGACAATTTACAATTTATAATGTACAATGTACGATTAACCGATTGACCAGTTCACCGATTTTTACTTTTCACCTTTCAGTTTTCCGTTCTCTATTGACGATTGGCTCGGGGCGGTGAAAAAAGGGAGGCTTTTGAGATGAGCGGCCGATTTCTGGCGGGCTTCTTCTAAATTGAAAATTGAAAGGTTACGACAATTTACAATTAATAATGTACAATGTACAATTTGGCGATTCAACGGTTCCCGATTGAACAATTCACCGATTAAACGATTTTCACTTTTCACCTTTCATCTTTCACTTTCACCTTGTTGTTGGTGTGAAATCCAAGTAATAGGTGAGGCGTTGGAGGTCTTGGGGCGTGAAGAGGGTGTCGTTGGGCAGGGGCAGGTCGTCCCACGAATGGATGTTTTTGTGGGTTCGCTTGGTCTGGTAGAGGAAATCGGCCTGCTTGTAGGTGAGGTAGGGGTGGCGAACGAGGCGTTCCATAGAGGCTCTGTAGAAGAGCATGGGTTGGATGTCGCTGGGGTTGGCGAAGAAATGAGGGATGAGGCTGTCGGCTTGGTCGGGCGTGATGCCTTTGATTTCGCGGAGTTGGTTGGGACTGAAAAAGCCTCCGAGTTGGCGTCTGTAAGCCACAATCTTGATGGCAGTAGCCCGTCCGATGCCCCGAATGAGTTGGAGTTCGGCGGTGTCGGCGGTGTTGAGGTTGAGGATGGTGTCTTTCTTGATTTTGGCGTAGGTGGGCTCGTGCAGTGGCTTGATGGCTTGCGAGTCGAGTTGGATGTAAGGCTCCACGAGTGCATACAGCGAGTCGCTGATATTGAAACGCTTGAGGGCTTGCTTGTCGCGGAAAACGCCGCCCTTGGCTCGGTAATGGAGGATGTTTTGGACTTGCCACGGTCGAAGTCCCTGCTGCAGGAGGGTTAGGCTGTCAGCGGTGTTGGGGTCAAAGGGTGAACGGTGGGTTGGAAGATTGGTCTTTGGGAGCGAAGAGTGGGATTTTTTGAAAAAATACTTGGCTTTGAAGATACTATCTTCCTTTGCTACAACAATCGAATCGAATTCCTTTATTCGCTCATAATCCACGAAAAAAGACGGGTCGGGTGGCGACTGTTTTATCCAATGGGGCGTAAAATGGATGACGAAAATCGTGATTGCCACAATAATTCCCAACAAGACACACCCCGCCCGCTGCTGTTTCGTCAGAGGCGATTGTGGCTTGTGTTTAGACATATTTTGATGGGTTTTAGATTATTTTTAGCGATTTTTAGGTGGACTTTAAAGGCTGTTTAAACACTATTAAAATCCTATTTTGCACAACCGCAAATGCTTACACAATCTTTGCTGGCAACAGTTTATCGCGAATCTTGATGTAAATGATGTTCTCTTTTTTGGACTGGTCAAAAGCCACGTAACCCATCCCAATTCCGACTTTGGTAGCGGGTAACATGATGCCCGACGTTACGTGTCCGATGGTGTCGCCTTGTTGGTTGCAAATATCGTAGCCGTTGCGTGGGATACCCCGCTCCTGCAGTTCAAAATGCACGAGTTTGCGGGTCAAGCCGTTTTGTTTTTGTTGGAGTAAAAAATCTTTATCAATAAAATCTTTGGCATCGAACTTCACAATCCACCCTAAACCCGCTTCCAGAGGGCTTGTAGTGTCGTCGATGTCGTGTCCGTAGAGGCAGTACCATTTCTCCAACCGCAAGGAGTCGCGTGCCCCCAAGCCGATGGGCTGTAAATTGAACGCCTTGCCCTCTTCGAACAGTGCGTTCCAAATCTGCAAAGCATCTTTTTTATCAAAGTACAACTCAAAACCACCTGCACCCGTGTAGCCCGTGTTGCTCAACAGCACACCCTGCACACCCGCAAACGACCATTCACGGAAGCAATAGTACGGGATGGCACTCAAATCGGCATCGGTGAGTCGTTGGAGGAGTTTGGTGGCGTTCGGACCCTGCACAGCCAACTGTCCGTAGCGTTCCGAGGCATTTTCCAACGAGACATTGAAGCGGTCGGTGTTTTGGCTGTTAATCCACTGCCAATCCTTGTCGATGTTGCCCGCATTCACCACCAAGAGGTACTTCGTCGTGGAGTATTTATACACGATGAGGTCGTCCACGATACCGCCTTTGCCGTTTGGGAAGCAGGTGTATTGAGCCTTGCCAGCCTCTAATTTGGAGACATCGTTGGTGGTGATGTACTGCAAGAAGTCCAATGCTTTTTCTCCTTTCACCCAAAACTCGCCCATGTGGCTCACGTCAAACACGCCCACGTTTTCCCGCACGAGCATGTGCTCTTTGTTGCTACCAATGTATTCGATGGGCATATTAAATCCCGCAAAATCCGCCATTTTAGCTCCTAATTGGATATGAATGTCGGTAAAAGGAGTTGTCTTAAGCATATTATTTTCTCTTTTTAGATTTGTTACTTGTTTGTTTTTGTTGCACGAGTTTTTTTGCCTCTTCTAATGTTTTGGCAAAGATTTTATCGTGTCGAATCTGGTACGCCGCTACGCCCCGTTGGTAGTAGTAGCGTTTGATTATTTCGGCCGTGAGAACGTTGATCACCTTTTCTTTGTGTTCTTCGATGCTCTTGCGGAAAGGTGGGTTGATTTCGTCTTTGATTCGCACCAACATATTATAAGTCGCCGTGTCCATGTCCTCTTGGCGAGCGATAGACAAGAGTTTTTCGAAGTTTTTGCTGGTTTCGGTGCGATAGACGTAGTTGGTGTCCTCCAAGAATTGGCAAAAATCTTCCAAATCATCTTCCATGAGCGTGAATTGTTCTGCAGGAGGGATGGTGAGGTAGTTGGCATGGAAGCGAGTTGCGTAATCAAAGATGAGGTTTTTGGCGAATAGATCGTAACTTATATCCACCTTGTTGGTGTCTTTGATTTCAATGTCGGGTTTGATACCCCCTTCGTTGTTCGATAACTCGCGGTGGGCATAGTTGATTTTTTGGATACAACGTCCCGAAGGCAAGTAATAATGTGCTGTGGTCACTTTGAGGTGTCCTCCTTCGTGTTGCAAGGATCGCACGGATTGTACCAACCCTTTGCCGTACGATTGTTCACCCACGACTGTTGCTCGCCCTAAGTCTTGCAAACTACCTGCCACGATTTCGGAAGCCGAAGCCGAGTTCTTATTCATCAGCACCACCACAGGGAAGTCTAAATAGCCAGGTGTTTGGGTGGTTTTGTAGATACGATGAGAACTTTCTATCTTACCTTTCGTTTCCACCACCATCGTCCCGCGTGGCACAAAATTGCTCACAATACGGATGGCTTCGTCAATGATTCCACCACCATTATTTCGTAAATCGATAATCAAACCGTTGATGTTTTTTTGCTCTTTGAGTTCGTCCAACGCCCGTTTGAATTGTTGCGAAGAATGCTCTGTGAACTCGGTCAAAGCGATATAACCAATCCCATCAAAGGCGTCGTAGTAGGGGATGGGAGGTAACTTAATTTCTTTGCGTAAAAACTCTTTTTCGATGGGTTCTTCCACGCCGTAACGTTCCACCACCACCTTTATTTTTGTTTCCGAAGCCCCTCGCAACTGGTCGCTCACCTCTTTAACGGACTTGTTTTTCATATCTATTCCGTTGACTGACAGTATTTTATCGCCTGCCCACAGGTCTGCTATTTGTGCGGGCATCCCTTCGTACGGGTCGGAAATGAAAACCCATCTTTCGGTCGTGGAGTCGTTTACTTGGATCTCTCGTTGGGCGATGATAGCACCAATGCCACCGTATTTTCCAGTGGTCATCATCCGCAAATCGGCATCTTTGCTGGAAGGAAAATACACGGTGTAAGGGTCTGTTTTCCGCAACATCTGCGTGATGGCCGTTTCTACAATATCCTTGTAATCAAGTGTATCTACATAATAATAGTCTAACTGACGCATTACGTCAAAAAAGATTCCCATGTTCTCATCAATTTCGGCTGTCTTAACCTGCGAAAAAGCGATTGTTGGGACAAAAAAAAGTATGCTAAATAAAATTCGTTTCATCACTTCACTAAAAAGTTTTCTATGTTTTGGTTATATTTTTTCAATTCTCTCACTATGGACGAGGACACGTGTGCCAATTCGGGTTTGGCAGGCAAAAGCACGGTTTCAATACCACTTAATGTTCGGTTGATGACTGCCATGTTGCTTTCGTACTCAAAATCCACGATGTTCCGCACGCCTCGTAAAATAAATTTTGCCGCATTTTGTTTGGCAAAATCAACGCTCAAGCCTTCGTACAAAGCCACTTCCACTCGTTGATTATCCTTAAAAATGCTTTGTATGTTTTTCAGCCGCTCTTGTGCCACAGTGTCGCACTTGGTCTTGTCTATATTGACGCCGATACCGATAATTATTTTATCAAACAACGCCAATCCACGTTGCACAATATCATAATGTCCGATAGTAAACGGGTCAAAACTTCCTACAAAAACGGCTATTTTTTGTTCCATTTCAAAAACTGACAAAAAAGGGACCACTTCATTGAGCAGTCCCTTCTGAAATAACTATTTCGAAATAGCACCACTCGGGCAGACTTCGGCACATGAACCGCATTCGGTACACATGTCTGGGTCGATGGAATAACGATCGCCTTCGGAAATAGCTCCAACTGGGCACTCATCTTTACATGTGCCACAAGCGATACAATCTTCTGAAATTACGTAAGCCATAAAAAAAATTTTTTGGTTAATATGCCACGAAGGTACATTTTTTATTTTATTTACAAAAACATAAAAATTATTTGTACTTTTGTTGCCGTTAAAAAAATAACCATATGAAAAAGTATATTTTACCTTCTTTAGTCGTTTTTTGCCTCTTTTTTGGGTATATGATAGGCAATGCAGTAGAAAAACGCAGCAGTAATAATTCTTCGTATTATTCGTCTTTTCTCTTTCCGAAAGAAAATAAGATAGAAAAAATGATTCAACTTTTGCAATACGCATACGTTGATCCAATTGATGTAGATAGTATCACGGACGAGGTGCTCACAGAAATTGTTCGGCAGTTAGACCCGCATTCCACCTATATCCCCAGAGAGGAATTGGAGGAAGTAAATAGTGAACTTACGGGCTCTTTTTCGGGCATCGGGATTCAGTTTTCGATTCAGAACGACACAGTATATATTATTTCGGTGATTTCGGGCGGTCCGAGCGAAGGTATCGGCGTGTTGGCTGGCGATAAGATTCTATATGTGGACGATTCCGTGTTTTATGGCAAAAAAATGACCAATGAAAAAGTGATGAAAAAATTGCGGGGACCCAAAGGCACCAACGTTACGATTAAGGTCAAACGACATGGAGCAAAGGATTTGTTGACTTATACGATTACGCGTGGCGACATACCTATTTCGTCTATTGATGCGAAGTTTATCATTGATAGTCCCAAAGGCAAGATAGGTTTTGTGCGGGTGAATAAGTTTGGTGAAACGACTTACGACGAGTTCATCACGGCTCTCAATACGCTCAAAAATCAGGGTGCAAAGAGTTATATTGTGGATTTACGCGAAAATTCGGGTGGTTATATGGTGATGGCGATTCGCATGGCGAACGAGTTTTTGGCTGCAGGCGATATGATTGTGTATGCCGAAGGGAAAGCCTACAAACGCGAAGAATCGCATGCAAACGGCTCGGGACGCTTCAAAAAAGATAAATTGGTAGTGCTCATTGATGACTTTTCCGCCTCTGCCAGCGAGATTTTTGCGGGAGCAATGCAGGATAATGACCGAGCAACGATTATCGGTCGCAGGTCGTTTGGCAAGGGTTTGGTGCAACAGCAGATTGATTTTGCGGATAGTTCAGCGGTGCGACTAACCGTGGCACGATATTATATCCCGTCTGGGCGTTGCATCCAAAAACCGTATGTGATGGGCGACGAAGAGGACTACCAAAAAGACCTTGTGGAACGCTTTGAACACGGCGAGTTTTATTCCGCAGACAGCATCCATTACAGCGACACGACCAAGTATTACACCAAAAAAGGGCGTGTGGTTTACGGTGGTGGTGGCGTGATGCCCGATATTTTTGTAGGACGCGATACGAGCCATCTCAGTCCATTTTATAATCAAGTGGTAAACTTGGCTCTGACGTATCAGTTTGCCTTCCAATACACCGACAAAAATCGCCAAAAACTGTTGCAATACAAAGATTGGAAAAGTATGGAAAAATACTTGCTTTCAGCCAATTGGTGGGACGATTTCATGAAGTTCTGCGAAGAAAAAGATGTTGAAATCAAAAGTCCACAAGAGGTTACCAAAAGCAAAAAGGCAATCGTAAACTTAATCAATGCGTATATCGTTCGCAATATGTTGGAGGATGACGAGTTCTTTGCCCTCATTGAGCGGGACGACGAGATAACGAAAAAGGCCGTAGAGTTTTTAAGTAAATAGCGGTAAATGATTGAGAATCAAGCAGTTGAGAAGCAGACCATCTTGGTGGGTTTGATAACCTCGAACCAGTCGGAAGAACAGACGCAAGAATACTTGGACGAGTTGGCTTTTTTGGCACAAACCGATGATTTCGTTACGCGTAAGACCTTTGTGCAACGAGCCGAGCAACCCAACACCAACTACTACGTTGGCGAAGGCAAGATACAGGAAATAAAGCTGTTTTTATTGGAAAATTGTGACATCAATACCATCATTTTTGATGATGAGTTGTCGCCGCGTCAGTTGCGGAACATCGAAAAAACGCTTAACGGCGACCGTCCGAAAGACGAAGGGGCTGTGGTGGTGATGGACCGCACGATTCTGATTCTTCAAATCTTCCTCCAACGAGCCAAAACATCTTACGCCAAGACGCAGGTGGAAATGGCACATTTGCAGTATATGCTGCCGCGATTAACCCGCTTGTGGAGCCACTTGGATAGGCAACGAGGTGGTGGAGCGACCTCGCGAGGCATGGGTGAGACGCAGATTGAAGCCGATAAACGGATGATTCGCAACCGAATCGCTCTGCTACGCGAGGAACTCAAAAAAATAGATACCCAGATGACCACCCAACGCCAGAATCGCGGAAAGATGGTGCGGGTAGCCATCGTGGGTTATACGAACGTGGGCAAATCAACCCTGATGAACCTGCTGAGCAAGAGCGATGTCTTTGCCGAAAATAAACTGTTTGCCACGCTTGACACCACGGTTCGTAAGGTTACGATTGATAACCTGCCGTTTTTGCTCTGTGACACGGTCGGGTTTATTCGCAAGTTGCCACACCATCTGGTGGAGTCGTTCAAATCCACGTTGGACGAGGTGCGAGAAGCCGATTTGCTGCTGCACGTGGTGGACATAAGCCACACGAACTTTGAGGAGCAGTATCATGTGGTGGAGCAGACCATCCAGTCGTTGGGCGAAAAAGACCAACCTACCATTGTGGTTTTCAACAAGATAGATGCGTTTACCTACCATCCCAAAGACGAGGACGACCTGACCGAGATGAAACGCGAAAATTATTCGTTGGAGCAACTGAAACGCACGTGGATGGACAAACTGCACGATAATTGCGTCTTTATTGCTGCCAAAAACAAAACCAACATTGACCAACTGCGGCAAATCGTGTACGAGCAAGTCAAAGCCATCCACATCAAACGCTATCCGCACAACGATTTTCTATTTCAGCATTATAAATAATTTTTTTAAAAAATTTTTCGTATCTTTGCAGAAAGTTTGTTGCGTTGAATGCAATAAAGATTAAAAAAGAATATGAATTTTACAATAATAAGAGACTTATGAAAAGAATCTGTTTTTCTATAATGGTTTTGCTCACACTGCCGTTATTTATGTCTGCTCAGGTGGCTCTTGTGCCAGCAGATACAGCGGGAAGTCCGTGTGATCGCCATTATATGGCTTCGTTGAAGGTGTTGGTGCAGTC
>JBGUYG010000086.1:0-14343 GCA_045118535.1 Paludibacteraceae bacterium | reverse complement strand
GTAATTTGAAAAAGGTATTCCTTACATCTAATTACACGTTTCGTGTCCTAAAAGGTTACAAAAATAAGAAAATCCGTATGACATTTGAAAATGAAGAAGGTAAGAAGATTTCATTCAAGGGGACTTTATGTAAAAAAGGTCCCTCTTATTCATTAGTCGATATAAAATTCGAGAATGCAGGAGCAACATATCTAAAAACTTCTCAATTTTGTTCAAGAAACGGTAAAAATTTAATATCCCATGAACCTCCACCAGGTGAAAAGGAATCAATTGCTAAATTGAGTACATATTTTACTATTGAAGACTTAAAGCTTAATAACACCCCATTTTTCCCTCTTCCACAGAAAGTTAAACAAGAAATTGAATCAGGGTCTAATAAGTGGCGTTACAACTCAGAGTATGGTGAAACACCAAAAGTTGCCATAAATACCTATTTTATACTTGTAATTGATGGTAGTAATTCTTTAGACGGGAAAAATCAAAAAACTAATGGATTTGAACAAGAAATTGATATGGCTATTGATATATTAGATATATTAACATATTAAGATAAAATCAGTTGTAAAATCAATTAACGCGAAAAAAAACACTACATAAATCCGAACGCAAGTCCTATTCAATCGCCTGCAACCTATCCTGCATTTGGAACATCTCATCTCGCAGGAGGGTTGCCGTTTTGAAATCCATATCTTTTGCGGCTTGCAACATCTCTTTCTTCTTCTTGTTGATGGCTTTTTGAAGGTCTTTGGCGTTCATTTTCTGCCAATCTGCCGTTTGCCAACCTTTGCGGATTTTTTCTTGCAGGTTTTGTTCAATTTGCTCCGCATCTTTATACAGCGACACGATAGCCGACGTGTTGATGTCCTTCTTGATCGGTTGTGGCGTGATGTTATGTTCCTTGTTGTAAGCCATCTGAATAGTGCGACGACGGTTGGTTTCGTCAATCGTTTTTTGCATCGAATCGGTGATGCTGTCGGCGTACATAATCACCTTGCCATTGACGTGTCTCGCTGCCCGTCCAGCCGTCTGCGTCAACGAACGATGGTTGCGTAAAAAGCCCTCTTTATCAGCGTCCAAAATCGCCACCAAAGACACTTCGGGCAAATCCAAACCTTCCCGCAACAAATTCACACCCACCAACACATCATAAATCCCCTTTCGTAAGTCCTCCATAATCTTCACCCGCTCAATCGTATCCACGTCCGAATGGATATACGCCGAACGAATCTCGTATTGCCGCAAATAGTCGTCCAACTCCTCTGCCATCTTCTTGGTCAAAGTCGTTACCAAAATGCGTTCCTCCTTCTCAATGCGTTGCTGAATCTCGTCCATCAAATGGTCAACTTGATGCAAAGTCAGATGCACCTCAATGATAGGGTCCAAAAGCCCTGTGGGACGAATCAACTGCTCCACGATGATGCCATCACTTTTGTTGAGTTCGTAGTCGGCAGGAGTCGCAGAAAGGAAAATCGTGTTGCGATGTTTGCCATTTCCTTCGCCCGCTAAACCAATTTTTTGTTCCCACTCCTCGAAGGTGAGCGGTCGGTTATCGCGTGCTGCTGGCAACCGAAAACCGTAACTAATCAGGTTATCCTTTCGGGCTTTATCGCCCCCATACATACCATGAATTTGCGGGATAGTAACGTGGCTTTCATCCACCACCATCAGCATATCTTCGGGAAAATAATCCAACAAACAGTACGGTGGCATTCCTGGCTGACGACCATCAAAGTATCGCGAATAATTTTCGATGCCCGAACAATAGCCAATCTCTTGAATCATCTCCAAATCGTAGTTCACACGCTGCTCAATGCGTTGAGCCTCCATCGTCTGTCCGTTTTCTTCAAAGAAAAGAACTTGCTTGGCTAAATCGGCTTTGATTTGAGCAAAAACATCGGGCAGACGCGACTGGTCGGTCGTGAAAATGTTCGCAGGATAGATGTTAAAATACTCGAACTCGTCAATGAGTTGAAATTCGTTGTTCACCATTCTGAACGTGCAAATCCTATCCACCGTATCGCCAAAAAACTCCACTCGCACATTATAATCCACATACGCCAACGCAATGTCCACCGTGTCCCCTTTGACACGAAAATGCCCTCGTTTGAGTTCCAAATCGTTGCGAAGATACTGTGCCTTGATGAGCAAACGGAAGAAATCGTCCATCGCAATATCCTTATTTTTCTCCACCATCACGCAAAAACGCGTAAAATCTTGCGGCGAACCCAACCCATAAATGCAACTGACGCTACTGACCACAATCACATCTTTTCGCCCCGAGAGCAAAGCCGCAACAGCACTCAACCGCAGACGGTCAATCTCCTCGTTGACTTGCAAATCCTTCTCGATGTACGTGTCGGTGGTCGGAATGTAGGCTTCGGGCTGGTAATAGTCGTAATAACTCACAAAATACTCGACCGCGTTGTGCGGAAAAAACGTTTTCATCTCGCTGTACAACTGAGCGGCGAGCGTCTTATTATGGCTTAAAATCAGCGTTGGACGACCGACTTGGGCAATCACATTAGCGATAGTGAAGGTTTTTCCACTACCCGTAACGCCCAACAGGGTTTGTGCCATCGCCTCCCGTTGAACCCCTTCCACCAAGTTTTTGATGGCTTGCGGTTGGTCGCCGGTCGGCTTGTAGGCGGACTCTAATTGAAAATCTGCCATTATTTTTTCAGAGCAATTTTATACGCCTCTTTGTAATGCACAAACATCTTGCTCCAATCTGCCAAAGTGGCTAATTTACTGGAATTTTGTGCAATTTGTTTCTTTTCTTTGTCGCTAAAATGCAGGAATTTCAGAATCGTTTGCACCACTTTTTCCACCACGTCCCAATAGTTCGAATCGTGTCTTTCTACTACCTCCACGCCTTTTTCTATCGTACCCGAATCGTGTGCCAAAGCCCATTGCCCAAAGCCTGCCAACGAGGTCGTGATGGTCGGAACGTGGAACGCAATACTTTCGAGCGGCGTATAGCCCCAAGGCTCGTAATAAGACGGGAAAACGGTCAAATCCATACCGATGAGCAGGTCGTAGTAAGGCACCTTGAAAAATGGGTCAGTGCCGTCCAAAAAGTCGGACACAAACAGCACAGTCGTGTTGTTGTAAACACGGTCTTCCATGTACAGATACGGCACCAAAACGAACGCAATAATCCGTTGCTTGCTCGACAGTTGATAATCCAATTTTTCGATGGCATGCAAGAAAATATCAATGCCTTTGTTTTTCCACTCAGCACGCCCCGAGATGCACACCAGCGTGTCTTTGCTCGTAACACGAATGCCTTTCGAACGAGCGTATTTCTGCAACAATTTACGGGCATTAGCACGCACTTTGTCGTAATCCTCGCCCTTCGTTACGATCGAACTATTGAAGCCGTTGGGCGTAACCACATCCACTTTTTTCTCCAACAGTTGCTGGCATTCTCGTGCCATTCCGTCGCTCACCGTGGTGAAGCAATCGGCTTGATGGGCAGCCGTTTTTTCTACCGAATGCTTGGAAACAAAGCCCAACTCGCTCGCCATCTGGTCGCCATTGAAGCCTTCAAAACAGTCGTAAAGTGGCTTGTTATTGAAAGCAATCGAGCGTCCGATACCTGTTGCGTGCGTTGTGAAAACCGTCCGAATAGGGCGACATTTATCCTTCAAATACAGCAAGCCAAAAGCGGTTTGCCATTCGTGAAATTGGGCGATATAATCCTTATCTTGAGGCTTTTCTTTGCGTAAAAAATGATATAAACTTTCCATCGCTTGTCCCACTGCATAGCCGAACATCGCACATTGATCGTAATCGTTGATTGCGGCATGGCTCTGCACACCAAATTCTTCCCAGAAATGACCATAAATTTCGTCCTTTTTCTCCCACAAATGCGAAAAATCCACCAAAATCGTTACTGGTTTGCACGGCAAATCCCAATAACCGACCTCCACTTTGATTCCCGCTTTCTTCAACAGATCGTCTTTCCATTTTTTCAGCAACGTCTTACTCGGCGTAAAATGGTTATAACTATGCTCCAACAACGGACCAAACATATACACATTCTCGTACTCCTTCAACAACGTGGGTGCTTTGGAAGAAACCACTGTATGAATGCCTCCCACGGGGTTACAAACCTCAAAACTTGTTTCAAAAATTGTCATCTTATATCATTTTTTAATACTTCCTGCAAAGGTATATTTTTTTCATCAGATTGCCAAATCGACTTATCATTCGCCCGTCATTTTCGCAAACGGAGGCAAATCGATGCCACTAAAATCGCGGTTTAAGTACTTGTAATACGCCGAGATGGCAATCATGGCTGCATTGTCGGTTGTGTATTCAAATGGCGGAATATGCACGTTCCAATGGTATTTTTCGCCATACTGCAACATCGTTTGACGCAACTGACTATTGGCACTCACCCCACCCCCAATCGCAATTTCACAAATATGCAAATCGCGAGCCGCTTTGAGCAACTTCGCCATCAAAATATCAATGATCGTGGTCTGCAACGAGGCACACAAATCGGCTTTATTTTCCTCAATAAAATTCGGGTTGGTCTTCAAATTATCCCGTAAGAAGTACAAAAACGAGGTCTTTAAGCCCGAAAACGAGTAATCATAACCCATCAAATGGGGTTTGGCAAACGTGAAACGGTGCGGGTCGCCTTGCCCAGCCAACTTATCAATCACAGCCCCACCTGGATAGGGCAACTGCATCATCTTGGCACACTTATCAAACGCCTCGCCAGCCGCGTCATCAATCGTCTGACCGATGATTTCGTAGCAATTATAGTCCGTAACCTTCACAATCTGACTATTTCCACCACTGACCAGCAAACAAAGGAATGGGAAAACAGGTGGGTTTTCTGTCAAAAAAGTCGCCATCACGTGTCCTTGCAAGTGATTGACGTCAATAAGCGGGATATGAAGGCTCAGAGCCAACGATTTGGCAAAACTGGTACCCACCAACAAACTCCCCAGCAAGCCGGGACCGCGTGTGTAGGCGATGGCAGACAGGTCGTTGAGGGACACGCTCGCACGTTTGAGTGCCGTATGCACCACAGGCACGATGTTTTGCATGTGTGCTCGGCTCGCCAACTCAGGCACCACCCCACCGTACTCCTCGTGGATTTTTTGGGAAGCAATGACGTTACTCAAAACGGTTTTATCGCGTAAGACAGCCACCGAAGTATCATCGCAGCTGGATTCAATCGCCAATATCGTTATGTCTTTGTTCATTGCAACCGCGAAATTATAAAAAACTAAATCAAAAAAGCATTTTTTTATCTACAAAATACATTTTTGAGGCTGTTTGTGCTTGCAAGTCATTACGCACTCGCTTTTACCGCAACGATAATACCCTGCAAAAAAAAGATACTCCATTACGAAGTATCTTTTTTCTTTATAGTTGCATTTTGGTTTACCAACTTGCTTTGCGAACGCCAGGAATAAGTCCTTTGGAAGCCATCTCACGGAACTGAATACGCGACAAGCCAAACACTCGCATATAACCCTTCGGACGACCCGTTATCTTGCAACGATTGTGCAAACGAACCGGCGAAGCGTTCTTGGGAATAGTCTGCAACGCTTCATAATTACCTTCCTTGAGATATTTAGCACGTTTTGCTGCGTATCTTGCTACCAATTTTGCACGTTTAACCTCGCGTGCTTTCATTGATTCTTTTGCCATAAGTACTATTTTTTGAAGGGTAAACCAAATTCACGTAACAATGCATAGCCCTCCTTGTCCGTCTTGGCAGAGGTAACAAAAGTGATATTCATACCCACAATCTTGGATATAGTATCGATGTTGATTTCAGGAAAGATAATCTGTTCTTGAATACCTAATGTGTAGTTGCCTTTTCCGTCCAACTTGCTGTTGATACCACGGAAGTCGCGGATACGAGGCAACGCCACACGCACCAAACGCTCCAAAAATTCATACATACGTACGCCACGCAACGTTACACGAACGCCAATAGGCATTTTTTTACGCACCTTGAAGTTAGAAATATCCTTTTTAGAAAGGGTTTGCACAGCTTTTTGACCTGCGATAGCGGACATCTCGTTCTGTGCCGTCTCAATCAATTTAGCGTTTTTATCTGCAACGGTAAAGCCAAGGCCTTGATTAAGCACTATTTTTTCCAATTTAGGACATTGCATAACAGAGGTATAATCAAACTCTTTCATCAAGATAGGAACGATACGTTCTTTGTAATCTTGTTTCAAACTTGCCGTATTCATCTTAAATCTCTTTTCCTGTTTTTTTACTTACACGCACCAACTTGCCATTCTCATTACGAACTCTTCCGATGCGAACGGGGATGCCATTCTCAACGGGATTGAGGTTCGAGATATGGATGGGTGCTTCTTTCTTAATAATTCCACCTTGAGGCGACTTGGCATTGGGTTTGGTTGCTTTCGATACCATATTTACGCCTTCCACGATAGCACGTTGTTTATCCACGATAACCTCCAACACACGACCAGTCATGCCTTTGGAAGCACCTGAATTTACAAACACAACGTCTCCTTTTTTAATATGTAATTTTGCCATATTCTTAAAATTTATAACACCTCAGGTGCCAAAGAAATAATTTTCATATTCGTTTGTCGCAACTCACGAGCCACCGGACCGAAGATACGGCTGCCACGCAACTCACCCGCATTGGAAATAAGCACGCAAGCGTTATCATCGAAACGGATATAACTGCCATCAGCACGGCGAACCTCTTTTTTGGTACGCACCACGATGGCTCTACTAACCGTTCCGTCTTTCATATCGCTTGATGGAATAACACCTTTCACGGCTACTACGATCGTGTCGCCAAGCGAAGCATAACGCTTCCTTGTTCCACCTAACACGCGAATACACAGTGCCTCTTTTGCACCCGAATTATCTGCAACGATAAGTCTTGATTCTTGTTGTATCATACTACTTAGCCCTTTCTATAATTTGTGTTAAACGCCAACGCACCGTTTTGCTCAACGGACGTGTTTCCATAATACGTACTGTATCTCCTATCTTACATTCATTCTTTTCATCATGAACGTGGAACTTGTGTGTCTTATTGACGAATTTTCCATAGAGTGGGTGTTTTTCTTTCCATTTTACAGCCACTACAATGGTTTTGTTCATCTTGTCGCTTAAAACGACACCAACTCTTTCTTTTCGAAGATTTCTTGTTTCCATCTTACTTTGCATTTTCTTGGTTAATTTCCCTTTTACGCAACTCCGTCTTCAGTCTCGCAATATCCTTACGAGCATAACGAATCTTCAAAGGATTATCCAACGGTGACACACTATGATTCAACTTCAACTTGGTGAGCATCTCTTGTTCGGAAACAAGGCGATCACGAAGTTCTTGAATAGTTAATTCTTTAATTTCAACTGCTTTCATAATCCTTATACATTTTGAGTTGGATCGTAATCAGGTCTTACGATAAATTTAGTTGTAATAGGCAACTTTTGAGCTGCTAAACGCAATGCTTCCTGAGCAATTTCTTTCGATACACCATCTACTTCAAAGATGACACGACCGGGTTCGAGTGGCACAACGAAGCCTTCTGGAGCACCTTTACCTTTACCCATACGAACGTCCAAAGGTTTTTTGGTAATAGGTTTATCTGGGAAGACGCGAATCCACACTTGCCCTTGTCTTTGCATATATCGTGTAACGGCGATACGGGCAGCTTCAATCTGGCGACCCGTAAGCCAAACTGTACCTAAAGACTTAATGCCGAAAGAACCGAATGCTATTTCGTGCCCACGCTGTGCATTCCCTTTGATGCGACCTTTTTGAGCACGGCGAAACTTAGTTTTCTTTGGTTGTAACATAATTTCAACAATACATTAAGTTATTTTTTATTCTTACGGAAGTTATCCTTTTTGTCTCCGCGACGACGGTCTCCAGAAGGATGATTTCCGCTTTGTTTTTGAGTAAAGTTAGGTGCCAAGTCGCGTTTGCCGTACACTTCGCCACGACAAATCCACACCTTGAGCCCTATCAATCCCACCTTAGTTAGAGCGGCTGTGCTATGGTAGTCAATGTCCGCACGCAAGGTATGCAAGGGAGTACGACCTTCCTTAAACATCTCGCTACGAGCCATTTCGGCACCATTCAGACGACCGCTTACTTGAACCTTGATACCTTCGGCACCTACTCGCATTGTAGCGGCAATGGCTTGCTTAATAGCCCTCTTATAAGCAATCTTACCCTCAATTTGACGAGCGATTTTGTTACCTACGATAGTGGCATCCAACTCGGGACGTTTTACTTCAAAGATATTGATTTGAACGTCTTGTTTGGTTATCTTCTTCAACTCTTCTTTGAGTTTATCCACTTCTTGACCACCTTTACCGATGATAAAGCCTGGACGCGAAGTACAGATGGTTACGGTAACCAACTTCAACGTTCTTTCAATCACAATACGCGATATACTCGCTTCATCTAAGCGTGCATTGAGATACTTACGGACTTTCGTATCCTCTACAATAGTATCACCATAATTCTTTCCGCCGAACCAGTTGGAGTCCCAACCACGGATGATACCTAAACGATTACTGATTGGATTAATTTTCTGTCCCATTGTCTTGTTCTTTTTGCACGTTAGTATTTTTTGCATCTACAAACAAGGTAACATGATTTGAGCGTTTGCGAATGCGATAGCCACGCCCTTGTGGAGCGGGACGCAGACGCTTGAGCATAAAACCACCGTCTACCATGATTTTAGTTACATACAGAGTCTCTTGGTCAGCTTTCAAGCCTGTTTTGTTTTCCCAGTTTGCGATAGCCGACTTGAGTAATTTTTCCAACGCAATAGACGCTTCTTTTTTGGAGAAACGCAATGCTCCTAATGCTCGGTTCACTTCCAAGCCACGAATCATATCTGCGACCAAACGCATCTTACGTGGGGAGGAAGGAAGGTTATTTAATTTAGCAAAGTATTGCGTCTTTAACGCTTCCTTGCGTACTTGAGCTGTATTATGTTTTCTTGCACCCATAAATTTACACGTTTTTTTAGTTATTTCCTATTACCTGAATGACCACGGAAAGTACGTGTCGGTGCAAACTCACCCAACTTGTGTCCAACCATGTTTTCTGTAATATAAACAGGTATGAATTTATTACCGTTATGAACTGCAATAGTATGACCTACAAAATCAGGAGAAATCATAGAAGCACGACTCCAAGTCTTGATAACCTCTTTTTTGTTGGCCTCATTCATAGCGATAACCTTTTTCTCTAACTTGAGACTAATAAAAGGACCTTTTTTTAATGAACGACTCATATTCTCTTAATTTTTAGGTTATTTCTTTCTTCTTTCAATAATATACTTATTCGAAGCATTCTTAGGACGACGAGTCTTGTAACCCTTAGCCAACAAGCCCTTACGGGAACGAGGATGACCACCGGATGCACGACCTTCACCACCACCCATTGGGTGATCTACTGGGTTCATAGCAACGCCTCGGTTACGAGGACGACGACCTAACCAACGACTACGACCTGCCTTACCACTCTTTTCCAAGTTATGGTCAGCATTACCAACCACGCCTACAGTGGCTTTGCAAGCCAAGAGGATTTTACGCAACTCGCCGGAAGGTAACTTGATGATTGCATACTTGTCATCTTTGGAAGATAACTGTGCAAACACGCCTGCCGAACGAACGAAGCATGCACCCTGACCAGGACGCAATTCAATGTTGTGAATTAACGTACCCAATGGAATATCGCTCATCGGAAGGCAGTTACCTACTTCGGGAGCAATATCCTTGCCAGACATAATCTTCTGACCTACCTGCAAACCGTTAGGAGCGAGGATATAACGCTTTTCGCCGTCTGCGTAAAACACCAATGCAATACGAGCCGAGCGATTAGGATCATATTCGATAGTCTTAACTGTTGCAGGAATACCGTCCTTGTTACGCTTAAAATCGATAATTCTAAACTTCCTCTTGTGTCCGCCACCAATGTAACGCATCGTTTCTTTACCCGTGTTATTTCTACCACCGGTCGAGCGTTTGCCGAACACAAGGGATTTTTCTGGTGCACTCGCTGTAATGTTATCAAAAGCACCAATAATCTTGTGTCTTTGCCCAGGAGTTGTGGGCTTAAATTTACGTACAGCCATTTTTATATATTACTAAAGAAATCTATACTTTCACCTGTCTTCAATGTAACATACGCCTTCTTGTACAGCGTTGCCCTACCCTCTACGATACCACTTTTGGTGTAGCGTTGTTTGCGTTTGGGCGAAGCGACAAGCGTGTTAACATCTTCAACTTGCACATTATAAATACTCTCAACTGCTTTTTTGATTTGAATCTTGTTGGCATTACGAACAACATAAAAGCCATAACGATTCAATTTTTCACCTTGAGCAGTCAGTTTTTCCGTTACTATAGGTCTAATAATTATTGCCATATTCAAACCTCCTATACTTTAAAAAGTTGTTCGATTGGTGCCACTGCCTCCTCAAGCAACACAATTGCGTTGGAATTCATAATCGTGTACGTATTCAACTCGTTAACCGTAATAACGTTTGTACGTTGAATATTATTCGCTGATTTCAACACATTGTTATCATTTTGAGGCAAAACAAAAAGCACTTTTTTACCGTCAATTTTCAAGTTTTTAAGCACTGCAACCATCTCTTTTGTCTTAGGAGCATCAAAATGAATCGTGTCCAAAACCAAAATCTGGTTGTTACTTGCTTTGATACTAAACGCACTCTTACGAGCCAACAGTTTCACTTTCTTATTCAACTTGAAACTATAATCACGTGGAACAGGTCCAAATATGGTACCACCACCAACACGAACAGGCGACTTTGCATCACCGGGACGAGCACCACCACCGCCCTTTTGCCGACCTAACTTGCGAGTTGAGTGAGCATTTTCGGAACGTTGTTTGGCTTTTGCCGTACCTTGACGTTTGTTCGCCATAAATTGTTTCACATCCAAATAAACAGCGTGCTCATTTGGAGTAATAGCGAAGATTGCATCATTCAGAACAACCTTCTTGCCGGTTTCTTTACCAGACATATTCAAAACACTTACTTCCATAGAGCTTATCTGTTTATGATTACAATTGAGTTTTTAGCTCCCGGAATACTACCCTTTACCATGAGGATATTGTACTCAGGGATTACTTTTAACACTACTAAATTCTGTACCGTAACGCGTTTGTTACCCGTTTGACCTGCCATACGTGTGCCAGGGAACACCCTACTTGGGTAGGCACAAGCACCAACAGAACCGGGAGCACGCAGACGGTCATCTTGTCCGTGTGTACTCTGTCCAACACCACCAAAGCCGTGGCGTTTAACTACACCTTGGAAACCTTTACCTTTGGAAGTTCCGATGACATCAACGAAGGTATTCTCTTCAAAGATACTCACCGAGAGGGTGTCGCCCAACTTCACTTCCTGGTCAAAGCCATCAAATTCAGCGAGGTGTCGCATAGGTTGTACTCCTGCTTTTTTGAAATGTCCTGCTTCGGGTTTGGTCGTATGCTTTTCTGTTTTGGGCATAAAACCGATTTGGACACTCTCGTAGCCATCTTTTTCGATGGTTTTAATTTGAGTTACAACGCATGGACCAGCCTCAATGACGGTGCATGGGATATTCTTACCATCAGCACCAAAAACGGAAGTCATTCCGATTTTTTTTCCTAATAATCCAGGCATCTTTTTGCTGTTTTGTTATTAAACTTTTAAAAATTCTCGCCATACTAAACGCATAGTATGGAAATTTTTATTATACTTTTATTTCTACTTCTACACCACTTGCAAGTTCCAATTTCATCAAAGCCTCAACGGTTTTTTGGTTGGAACTATAAATGTCAATCAAACGTTTGTAAGTCGGCAACTCAAACTGTTCACGCGATTTCTTGTTCACAAATGTGGACGAGTTCACGGTGAAAATCTTCTTATGCGTTGGCAATGGAATGGGTCCACTTACCACAGCACCTGTCGCTTTAACCGACTTAACAATCTTCTCTGCCGAGTTATCCAGCAGATTGTGGTCATACGATTTTAATTTAATACGAATTTTTTGACTCATAATTCTTTAATTTATGGTTACTAATTGCCTTTTATCTTGACGTAAAGAGTCATTTATTTAGGTCATCGGATAAAAGGTTATACTAAATCTGCTCTACCACCGCACTCGGTCAACACGGCTTTTGCAAGCGTGGACGAAAGGGCTTCATAGTGGCTAAATTCCATACTACTTGTTGCACGTCCCGAAGTGATGGTACGCAACGCCGTTACATAACCGAACATCTCCGAAAGTGGCACTTTGGCTTTTACGATACGAGCACCGTTGTTCGTGCTATCCATACCTTCCACTTGACCACGACGTTTGTTCAAGTCGCCAATCACATCACCCATATTCTCTTCGGGAGTAACCACTTCGATTTTCATGATGGGCTCCATCAACACAGGTTTGGCTTTCACGCAAGCGTTTTTGAATGCCATCTGTGCACATATTTCGAAAGACAACTGGTCGGAGTCAACGGGATGAAAACTACCATCAATCACCGTAACTTTCAGTTTATCAATTGGATAACCTGCCAAGACACCCGTCTTCATAGCGGCTTGGAAGCCCTTTTCAATAGACGGAATGTATTCTTTTGGAATGTTACCACCTTTCACAATATCTTCAAATTGCAACGAACCTTCAAAGCCTTCGTCAGCAGGCTCAACACGCACAATCATATCGGCAAACTTACCACGACCACCCGTCTGTTTCTTGTAGGTTTCGCGAATCTCAACAGGTTGCGAGATAGCCTCACGATAAGCCACTTGCGGACGACCTTGGTTACATTCAACCTTAAACTCACGTTTCAAACGGTCGATGATAATTTCAAGGTGCAACTCACCCATACCCGAGATGACGGTCTGCCCTGTTTGCTCGTCTGTCTTAACTGTGAACGTTGGGTCTTCTTCTGCCAATTTTGCCAAACCTAAACCTAACTTATCCACGTCTGCTTGGCTCTTTGGCTCAACCGAGATACCAATCACAGGAGCAGGGAATTCCATCGATTCCAACGTGATAGGTGCATTTTCAGCACACAACGTATCACCCGTACGTATATCCTTAAAGCCAACACCTGCACCAATATCACCAGCAACGATACAATCTACTGGGTTTTGGTGGTTAGAGTGCATTTGGAAGATACGCGAGATACGTTCTTTTTTGCCCGAACGTGTGTTGTAAATATACGAACCAGTGTCCAATTTACCCGAATAAACGCGGAAATAGCACAAACGACCAACATAAGGGTCGGTTGCAATCTTAAACGCCAACGCACACAAAGGCTCATCTTCGTCTGGTTTGCGAGTAAGTGTTTCACCACTTTGTGGGTCGGTACCTTCAATCACAGCCGTATCGGTTGGAGCAGGCAAATAAGCACAAACAGCATCCAACATCGTCTGCACACCTTTATTCTTAAAACTTGAACCACAAATAACGGGGAAAATAGACATACTCAACGTTCCTTTGCGAATCGCATTGCGAATCTCTTCTGGCGTGATGTTATCCAAGTCGCCATCAAGATATTTTGCCATCAAATCATCGTCAAACTCGCTGCACGCGTCTAACATTTTCTCACGCCATTCTTGTGCTTCGCTTTGCAGATTTGCAGGAATCTCTTCTTCTACATACTCGGCTCCCATCGTTTCGTCATGCCAAACGATTGCCTTCATCTTGATTAAATCCACCACGCCCGCAAAGGTCTCTTCGGAGCCAATTGGGATTTGGATTGGACAAGGATTAGCACCGAGTACATCTTTGATTTGACGAACCACATCAAAGAAATTAGCACCCGAACGGTCCATTTTATTGACGTAACAAATACGAGGCACATTATATTTATCTGCTTGACGCCAAACCGTTTCCGATTGCGGTTGCACACCACCCACAGCACAGAAAGTAGCCACAGCACCGTCCAAAATACGCAACGAACGCTCTACTTCCACCGTGAAATCCACGTGACCCGGAGTGTCAATCAAATTGATTTTATATTTCTTACCATCGTATGTCCAAAAAGTAGTCGTAGCAGCCGAAGTAATCGTGATACCACGCTCTTGCTCTTGCACCATCCAGTCCATAGTCGCAGCACCATCGTGCACTTCGCCTATCTTATGTGTGAGTCCCGTATAAAACAATATACGTTCAGAAGTTGTCGTTTTACCGGCATCAATGTGAGCCATGATACCGATATTTCTATTCAAACTTAAATCTTGTTTTGCCATTACTTTGTATTCTTCCTAATTAAAAACGGAAATGAGCAAACGCTCTATTTGCCTCTGCCATTCGGTGCATATCCTCTTTACGTTTGAACGCACCACC
>JBGUYG010000085.1:0-20020 GCA_045118535.1 Paludibacteraceae bacterium | reverse complement strand
ACAATACGGATTAAGTCCCTATCATAGAAAGAAGTTTAACTTAATAAAATATTTAAATCATGTTTAGTGCTTTTTCAAATTCACAGCAGCCTAAAAAACGTGGTGGTTGTTTTTGGACTATCGTCGTTTTTGTGGCAATTTATCTTATTTTTTGCTTTGTTGTTGGCAAAAAAATGGGCAATATGTTCGGTGGTGGACAAGAGGTTACACTGAAGGCAAATGCTATTTACAAATTGGATTTAGCAGGTGATGTTGTAGAACAAGGGCAAGATGAAAATCCATTTGCGGATATGTTCCAGTTCAACGTAACACCGTTTAGCCGACAAGTGAAAACAGTGGGCTTAGATGATATTTTGGCAAATATCCGTTTGGCAAAAGAGAACGAAAACATTCGCGGAATTTATCTCTGTGGTGGTGAGTTGATAGTTGGACAATCGTCTGCCAAAGAGATTCACGATGCGTTGGTTGATTTCAAAACTTCGGGTAAGTTTATCATCGCATACGCTCCAGATTATGGACTTATGAATTACTACATCGCTTCTGTGGCAGACGAGATTTACCTCAATCCACTTGGTTCTATTGCATGGCACGGTCTTGCGGCTCAAAAAATGTACTATACGCGTGCTTTGCAAAAATTAGGCATTTCGATGCAAATCATCAAAGTGGGGACGTTTAAATCGGCAGTTGAGCCTTTTATGCGTACGAATATGTCGCCAGAAGATAGGAAACAGACGATGCAATATGTGAATGGTTTGTGGGAAGAAATTGTTACGTCGGTTAGCAAAACACGCCAAATCAGTGTGGAACAATTGAACGAATATGCGGATCAATTTATGGATACAGAAGACCCCAAGAAGTACGTAGAGTACGGTTTTGTGGATAAATTGATTTATACGCAGGACATTGATAGCATCTTCAACGCCGTTTGTGGCGATGATTATAAATTTTTCACTACAAATCAGCTCAAAAACGTGAAACGTGCTACCTCCAATGCTCCCAAATCGGTGGCTGTTTTGTATGCCGAAGGAACAATTTATGATGAAATCCTATTACCACAACAGGCTGATGGTATTGATGGCAGAAATATGGTGAAAATCATTGATAAAATCGCTAAGAATGATGATATTAAAGCCGTTGTTGTGCGTGTGAACTCGCCGGGTGGTAGTGCCAATGCGAGCGAGCAGATTTGGCATGCGTTGGAAAAGGTGAAAGCATCGGGCAAAAAAGTCGTTGTTTCGATGGGCGATTTAGCGGCTTCGGGTGGCTATTATATCTCTTGTGGAGCCGATTATATCTTTGCTCAACCCAATACGCTTACGGGTTCAATCGGTATTTTTGGAATGATTCCGAACGTGCGTGGTTTGCGTGATAAGTTGGGAGTTGATGTAGAGTTTTTAGGTACGCACAAAAACGCTACAATGCCTGGTGATATGTATTTTAATGGTATGAATTACCAACAAACGGCTCTTATGCAAAAAATGATTGATCGAGGCTATGAACTGTTCACGTTACGCTGTGCCGAAGGTCGTCATTTGCACCAAGATACGATTAAAAAGGTCGGTGAGGGGCGTGTTTGGCTCGGAAAAGATGCGTTGGCGTTGAAGTTGGTGGACGAATTGGGAAGCATTGACGATGCGATTGCAAAAGCATGTGAATTAGCCGAAATAACCGAATATAATATCCAGTATTATCCTGCGAAAAAGAACTTTATGGACGAGTTCATCAAGAGTTTTGATACGTCTTCGGAGGAAGAAAAAATGCTCGCTAAACTCAAAGCATTGGTTAGCAAGGAGCGTGTCATGGCGATTATGGACCCGATTACGATTGAATAAGTTAGGAAGATGATGAAGGCGTGGTGGCATATTTTACTTTATCCGTTGGGATGGGTGTATGCCACCATTATCTATATACGCAACATGCTATATGATGCCAAAATTCTGACTTCTCAAACGGTTGATATTCCCACGATTTGTATCGGAAACGTTGCGGTTGGTGGAACAGGGAAAACGCCTCAAACAGAGGATATTTTGCGGATGCTTCAAGGACGATATAAGACAGCGGTTTTGTCGCGAGGGTATAAACGCAAAAGCGAAGGGTTTCAGTTGGCAGACAAAAATGCAACTGTTTACACGATTGGCGATGAGATGATGCAGGTACATAGCAAGTTTGCAGAGGTGCCTGTTGCGGTTTGTAAGGATAGGATTGAAGGGATAAAAATGCTGCGTGAGGCACATCCCGATTTGCAGTGTATCATTTTGGACGATGCCTTTCAACATCGGCAACTGACCTGTGGTTTTAATATCGTTTTGACCACGTACGACAACCTTTTTCCCGACGATAAAATGCTTCCTTACGGCACTTTGCGGGATTCTCGCAATCAGGTTCATCGTGCCGACGTGATTATCGTAACCAAATGTCCGCAAAATCTCACTTCGATTGAGCGGCGTATGATACAAAATAAGTTGGAAATTTACCCTTATCAGCACATCTTTTTCTCGTATATTGACAACCAAGAGTTGGATTTGCCAGGCACGCCGTTGGTCGTAACGGGAATTGCACAACCGCACCCTTTGCTGCAACAAGTGCAAAAAAAATATCCCCAGGCAGAGTTATTGGCGTTTGCTGACCACCATTTTTTTGATGAAAAAGATATAGATTGTATCGTTCAAAACACTGCAAAATTTGCTTGTATCGTAACTACTGAGAAGGATTATGTACGATTAAAAGCCACGAACATAGCAGAAAAAATCAGCAAACCGATTCTTGTAACTCCTATTCAGGTGGGTTTCTTTGAAGGCCACGAGGACTTGGAAAAATTGGTGATTCAATATATAAACACTGCCCTAAAACGGAAGAAAAAATGAATTTATTGTATATCCTCAAACGATTCGTTCCGAAATATCGTTGGAATGTCTTTTTTAACGTGTTGTTTAACTTTTTGGCTACACTTTTTTCGCTGATTTCTTTTGCGGCAATTATTCCGATTTTGCGGATTATTTTTGGTTTGAACACGGAACAAGTTGCATTCCAGCCGTACGATGATAGTATGTCTTTCAAGGAATGGACAGATGCTTTGAGTAATAATTTTTATTATTTGATGCAGACGATGATTGAAGAACACGGAGCGTTGTATGTGTTGGTGGCAGTGGGTTGTGTGTTGATTATTTTTGCGGGTTTGAAGGTCTTCAGTAGCTTTTTTGCGATGTTTTTTTTGGTGCCAATTCGGACGGGTGTGGTGCGTGATATACGGTTGCAACTGTTTGAAAAGGTTATCAATTTGCCCATCGGTTACTTTACGGAGGAGAAAAAGGGCGATGTGATGTCGCGTATGACCAACGATGTGGGCGAAGTGGAAAACTCAATCATGGCTTCGTTGGAAATGGTGCTCAAAGACCCCGTGATGATTATCATCTATTTAGTAACGCTGTTTGTTTTAAGTTGGCAATTGACCTTGTTCGTTTTCCTCCTGTTGCCCATCTCGGGTTGGCTAATCGGTAAAGCGGGACGAAGTCTAAAAAAACAATCCACCACAGCACAAGAGCAAACAGGCGAGATAACCTCGCAAATAGAGGAGTCGTTGGGTGGCTTGCGGGTTGTGAAGGCTTTTCGGGCAGAACATAAGTTAATCTATCGGTTTGACCAACTTATTAACGAGACGCGTAACACGTTCAATCGGGTTCATCGGCGGTATGCTTTGGCACATCCCATTTCGGAGTTTTTGGGAACGATTTTGGTGGCGATTTTGTTGTGGTACGGTGGAAGTTTGATTTTAGCGGATAAATCGCCTATTGATGCGGCTGTGTTCATCTATTACTTGGTGATTTTTTACTCCATCATCAATCCTGCAAAAGACCTAAGTCGTGCCACGTATAGCGTGAAAAAAGGAATTGCTTCGTTGGAAAGAATCGATAAAGTGTTGAATACGCCGAACAATATCACCAACCCTGAACATCCCGTTTCAATCCCTAAAACAGAGGATAAAAAGCCGTTTATCACCTACGATAATGTTTCTTTTGAGTACCAGCAAGGCACACCCGTTTTGCAAAACATTAATTTGGAGATTTACAAAGGTCAGACGGTGGCTTTTGTGGGGCAGTCTGGTAGTGGAAAAACCTCTTTGGTGGACTTATTGCCGCGTTTTTACGATGTGAATGATGGGAAAATTTGCATCAATGGCGAAGATATACGGCACTTTAAGGTGAGCGATTTGCGAGGTTTGATGGGAAATGTCAACCAGGAAGCCATTCTGTTTAATGATAGCTTTTTCAATAATATCGCTTTTGGTGTGGATACGACCGCGATGGACTCCGAAACCTTGCATCAAGAGGTGATACGAGCGGCTCAGATAGCGAATGCACACGAGTTTATCATCCAAACGTCCGATGGTTACCAGACCAAAGTGGGCGACCGAGGAAGCCGTTTGAGTGGGGGACAAAGGCAACGTATCTCGATTGCTCGTGCGATTTTGAAAAACCCCGATATTCTCATCTTGGACGAGGCGACGTCGGCTTTGGACACCGAATCCGAAAAGTTGGTGCAAGATGCCCTTGACCATTTGATGAAAGGCAGAACGACCTTGGTGGTAGCCCATCGGTTATCTACGATTCGAAACGCCGACTTGATTGTGGTGTTGCACGAAGGCAAAATCATGGAGCAGGGTACGCACGATAGTTTGGTCGCAAAGAAGGGCTATTACAATAAGTTGCTGACGATGCAAAATATGTCCTAACGAGCCATGAGAGAGTTTCCAATGGTTGCCAAAACCTTCAAAGGTTTAGAGGGTGTGTTGGCAGAAGAATTAAGCGATTTAGGGGCGAAAGAGGTCAAGATAGGCAACCGTGCCGTGAGTTTCAGTGGGGATACGGCGTTGCTATATCGGGCGAATCTGTGTGTGCGGACAGCGTTGCGGATATTGGTTCCGATTGCCACTTTTCAAGCCACCAATGCCGATGAGGTCTATGAAGGGGTGCGGAAGATTGATTGGGCGACCTACATGGATTTGCAACAGACTTTTTCGGTGGAATCCAATGTGTTTAGTGAATCTTTTCGCAACTCCCGTTATGTTACCTACCGCGTCAAAGATGCCATTGCGGACTGGTGGACGGACAAAAAAGGGCAACGACCCAACGTGCGAGTAACCAATCCCGATGTGTACATCAATGTGCATATTGCTCAAAAGACGGTTACGGTCAGTTTGGATAGTAGCGGAGAAAGCCTGCACAAGCGGGGTTATCGTGTTGCTACGACCCAAGCCCCGATAAACGAGGTCTTGGCAGCGGGGTTGCTACTGTTGGCAGGGTGGAGTGGACAATGCGACTTTTACGACCCGATGTGTGGCAGTGGGACTTTGCCTATTGAAGCCGCTTTGATTGCCAAAAATATCCCCGCAAATATCTATCGTTCGTCGTTTGCGTTTGAAAAATGGTTGAATTTTAATGCTGTTTTGTGGGAGGAAATATACAACGATGACGGCAACGAGCAACCTTTTAATCACCAGATTTATGCCTCAGATGCTTCTTTTTATGCCATTGAAGCGAGTAAAAAGAATATCGCCCAAGCGGCTTTGCAAAAGGATATTCAACTCAAACAAGTCCGCATGGAAGAGCTAAAACGGGATACGACACCCGCTTTTGTGATGCTTAATCCGCCTTATGGAGAGCGTTTGCAGGCAAACAAGGACATTGTGGATTTGTATGGACGCATTGGCACGACGCTCAAACATACTTTTGCGGGTTCGGTGGCGTGGATTATTTCGGCGAATATGGAGGCGATGAAAGCGGTTGGGCTGAAACCGATGAAGAAAATCCCCATTCTCAATGGCGAGTTGCCGTGTACTTTCAATCAGTACGAACTCTTTGCAGGCGAACATAAAGAGTGGAAAAAACAGCGTCAAAACGCCGTTGAAAAGTAATTTTTACAACTTTATTTTTTATTTTGAAAAAAGTTGTACCTTCGCAACGCACCGCATTGTGTGGTGTGACATATAATAAGCATTAAGCTTCGTTTCTTCTGATAGGAAATTTGGCGATTTTATAGTCCGAAGAAATAGGTGTGGATGCTCGCGTTCTGCGTGGGCTTAACTTATTTCGTGGACTTAGGTCAAGCCAAATACCTCTATCAGCGGGAAACAGTTAAGTTTCACGCTTTTTTTGTGTCTAAAATGAAAGGTTAAACTTAAATAATAGATGTATGATTTTTTTATGTGTGATTTGTGGTGTTGTTTTAGTAGGTGGTATTATAGTTTTGTTGTCTAAAAATAAAAGTATCAAAGGCTTTTTAGTGAGTTTGACGCTGACTGGAATGGTTTTTGGTTCGTTGATATTTAGAATCCTTATGACGCTACTTTTGTATTACCTGATTTTTAAATTGGGAGGGTGTTTATGTTGCTGAAATTTTATTACAATTAGATGAAATGTCATTGTTTGATAGAAAAATGGCGAATCATTTTATAAAAAATCCCTTTTGCAATATCAATAAAGGCATTTTTGAGCTATCGCACGAAAAACACGATTAGAAAATTAAAGCGAAATAGCGTAGAAATTGATTTTTATTTTATTGTAAGCCAACAATTTGTATGGAAAAATCAACTTTTTAGTTCCGTTTTTTGATAATTCGCAAAAAAATATGTACCTTCGCAGTGCGAAACAGAAGTGAAAAAGAGATGAAAATGTATAAACTAATTTTTACATCAACAATTGGGAGGGCTTATATTCATTCACATTTTTCCTTTATTCCCACCATATATTAGTTCATAAGATAGGCATTTTTTGTCTCTTTTGGGTTGTAAATGTATTGATGAATAAAATATTAACTTAAATGTAAAAACCATGAAAAAAATCCTTTTCTCTTTGCTCGCTGGTTGTATGTTGGTGGGCTGTGCAATGTTTGAAAAACAAGAATTTGGTGATGTGAACAACGCCAATTCGGAAGTGTTTAATCTTACTGCCGATGAAGGTTCTCAGCAACCTGTATTTGGTAAGATGGCAAAAAGTGCTGTCTATGATTTTCACGCTAATGTGCCTTGGGTTGCAACGGTAGCCGATTCTGCCTCTGGATGGTTAACCATATTCCCAACTTCGGGCGACACGGGTTATCACCAAGTAACTCTTGAAGTGAAGGAAAATGAACAAGACCAAGACCGTGTGGGTAAAGTAAAGTTTTCTGGTAAAGGTTTTGAGTATGTTGTAGAGGTAAAACAGACTAATGACGTTTCGCCAATACCTCAAGATACTACTCCAGCAGACGTAGCAGACGAAAAATTTATTCCCAAAAATGGTTCGCAACTATCGTTTGATAGTAAATTAAGTGAATATGGATATGCCTTTTATGCCGCTGTTCCTTGGAAGGCAACGGTAGAGGAATCTGCTTCTAATTGGTTGAGTCTTTCCATATATTCGGGTAATTCGGGTGAAAATAATTTGACTGTTTACACAAAAACGAATGCTGAATCACAAGACCGTATAGGAACAATAACGTTTTCTGGTGAAGGTTTTGAGCATATCGTTTATGTAACGCAAGCAGCAGAAGGAACGAATGTACAACCGCAAGATACGACTCCAAATCTGGACTAACGTTGCGTAACAATACATTTAACTTATCCCGTGGGTGATTCCAATTCACTTGCGGGATTTTTTTATATTTTTTTTCAAAAAAATAGCAGACAAAAAAGTTTTTTTATATCTTTGTGCAGAAATAAAATTTTTTGAGATATGGCAAACATAGATAAGTACTCGTTCGCTGGAAAAACAGCCATTGTGAGGGTCGATTTTAATGTGCCCTTGGACGAACAAGGCAATATCACCGACGATACACGTATTCGCGGTGCGTTACCCACTTTGAAGCATATTTTGCAGGCTGGTGGAAAGTTAGTCATCATGAGCCACATGGGCAAACCCAAAGGCAAATTTGCGGAAAAGTATAGCTTGAAGCAAATCGTTGAAGCTGTTAGCAAAGCCTTAGGCGTAAACGTGCAGTTTGCTCCCGATTGTGCCAAAGCCGCTGACCAAGTCAAAGGTTTGAAAGCAGGTGAGGCGTTGTTGTTGGAGAACTTGCGTTTTTATGCCGAAGAGGAAGGCAAACCTGTTGGCATCGAAAAAGACGACCCAGCATACGAGGCAGCAAAGAAAGAGATGAAGAAACGCCAGAGCGACTTTGCTGGTATCTTGGCTTCGTATGGCGATTGTTATGTCAATGACGCTTTCGGTACAGCTCACCGTAAACACGCTTCTACAGCCGTTGTTGCCGACTTTTTTGACACCGACAATAAAATGCTCGGCTACTTGATGGAAAAAGAAGTGAAAGCCGTTGATAACATATTGAACAACATCAAACGTCCTTTCACAGCCATTATGGGTGGCTCGAAAGTGAGTACCAAAATCGGCATCATCGAGAACTTGATGGATAAAGTGGATAACCTCATTTTGTGTGGTGGAATGACCTACACGTTTGCCAAAGCACAGGGCGGAAAAATCGGCAAATCCATCTGCGAGGACGATAAATTGGACTTGGCATTGGATATCATCAAGCAAGCCAAGGAGAAGGGCGTGAATCTTGTGTTGGGTTCGGACGCAATCATTGCAGACGACTTCAATAATAATGCCAACCAAAAAGTGTGTGCCAACAATGCTATCCCAGACGATTGGCAGGGTTTAGATGCAGGTCCCGAAAGCCGTAAAACATTTGCACAAGCCATTGAAGGGGCTAAGACGATTTTGTGGAACGGTCCAGCCGGTGTGTTTGAATTTGATAACTTCACGGGTGGTAGTCGTGCCATCGCCGAAGCCATCGCCAAAGCCACAGCCAACGGAGCGTTCAGTTTAATCGGTGGAGGTGATAGTGTTGCGTGCATCAATAAGTTCGGTTTGGCAGACCAAGTAAGTTATATTTCCACAGGTGGTGGGGCTTTGTTGGAAGCCATCGAAGGCAAAGAACTGCCAGGCGTAGTAGCAATCAATCAACCAAAAACGAAATAATTATGGAAGTCAAAGGTAAAGTTATACAGATATTGCCCATCCAAGAAGGCACCGCAAAAGCAACGGGTAACCCTTGGAAGTCGCAATCGTTTATCATTGAAACGCAGGAGCAGTACCCACGCAAGATTTGTTGCGAGATGTTTGGCGAAGACCGAATCAATGCTAACCCTGTGCAGATGGACGAGATGGTTACGGTGAGTTTCGATATTGACAGCCGCGAATATAACGGCCGTTGGTACACTTCCATTCGGGCTTATCGTGTGGTAAAAGATGGTGCGTCAACCACGCCTCCAATTGCCCAAGCACCTGTTCAACCGCAAGCCCAACCTGCTCCGATGAGTAGCGATACGGCTCCTTTTGATGCGGTTGCAAGCAGTGGCGATGAGGAAAGTGATTTGCCATTTTAAGTGATATGCCGTTTGTTGCACCTTCGATATTATCCGCAGATTTTGCATGCTTAGGGGAGCAAGTAGGAATGCTCAACGAAAGCGTAGCCGATTGGATACACGTAGATGTGATGGACGGCATTTTTGTTCCGAACATATCGTTTGGGTTCCCGATTATGGAGGTGCTGAAACGTACGGCGAAAAAGCCGCTTGACGTGCATCTGATGATTGTGCATCCCGAGCGCTATGTTGAACGGTTTTGCGATGCGGGTGCGTGGAGTGTGGGCTTCCATTTGGAGGCTACTGAAGACCCGCTTCCGATTTTGCAACTGATAAAAAATAAGGGCGTTCGCACCTGTCTGACCATCAATCCAGACATCGCTGTGGAACGCCTTTTCCCATACTTACAACACGTGGATATGGTACTTTTGATGAGCGTTTTTGCGGGTTTTGGTGGGCAAAAATTCATAGAAGAGACCTACGACAAAATCAAGTTATTGCGTGCCGAAATAACCCGTCGCAACCTCCAAACACTCATTGAAATAGACGGTGGAGTGAGTTTGCAAAATGCACAGCAGTTGGTGGCTGCAGGCGTTGATGCGTTGGTGGCTGGAAGTGCCGTTTTTAAAACCGAAAACCCGATAGAAACCATTCGGCAACTGAAACAAGCGTGATTATGCTGGCTAATTGGTTTCGCTCAAATCCTTTTCTGCTCTTCGTTTTTCCGCTTGTCTTTTTCATTTGCTTTACGTACGAAACGAACAAACCTGTTGATTTACTGCAAGATACGCAATTTGATTATGTGGATTCGACGCTCATTTTGCAGGTGCGTTTGTTGCGTAATCCGCTTCAGAAGACGAGAAATTGGCAGTGTTTAGCCGAGATTCAGCACGCGTATTCGCTATCAAGTGATACGGTTTTATGCCCGTCCGCTCCGATAATGTTGTATTTAAGCACAGATTCGGAGCAAAACTTACCTCAAGCAGGCGATATTTTATTGATTCATAGCAGAATAACGCGTCCAGCACCGACTTATCCTTCGTATTTTGACTACGGACTGTATATGCGAAAGCAGCATATTTTGGGCATGGTGTATGCGGACCAATGTAGTTGGCAGAAAATCGGTTCTCAACAAGTAACGGGGATTCGTTTTTGGGCGTATTGTTGGCAACAAAAAATCGTGCAAACCTACGAGCGATTAGGCTTGAAAGACAAGGAGTTGGCGGTTGTGTCGGCTCTGACGGTTGGCGATAGGGAGCAGTTGGATAATGAGACGCAACAGTCGTTTTCGAATGCGGGTGCGATGCATATTTTGGCGGTCAGTGGCTTGCATACGGGCATTGTGTACTCCATTATTTTCTTCATTTTTACGCTTGGTGGGCTCTACAAGCCATTGTACAACGATATGAAGCAAAAAATTATCCTGTTTGCACTTTGCATGTCGGCGTTGTGGGCGTATGCGTTTTTGACGGGGCTTAGTCCATCGGTTTTGCGGGCTTCCCTCATGCTGACCATTGCTCAGTTTGCCACCATTTTTAACCGACAAGGTATGAGCATCAACACGTTGATGATTGCGGCATTTATTATATTGATTATCAATCCGTTATCACTTTTTAGCGTCAGTTTTTTGTTCAGTTTTGGAGCCGTGTTGGGCATACTCACGTTTGGTCAATTGCTCAATGATATGCTTCCGTGTCCACCCAAAATCCAGCCTATACGTGACTTGTTTACGATTTCTTTGGCGGCTCAACTGGGTGTGTTGCCGATTGGATTGTACTATTTTGCCCAAACGAGTAACTACTTTTTCCTGACGAATTTGGTGGTTATTCCGATGGCGTACATCATTTTAATGTTGGCAATATTGGCTTTAGCGTTCTCTTTTTCGGTGGTTGGCGTTTGGATTGCGTCCGTGTTGAGTGCTGTAACGAAATTTTTATGCACTTTCGTTACGTGGGTAGAATCGCTGAAAGGTTCCACTACTTACTTGGCTATCTCGGCTGAGATGATGCTCTTGCTGTACGGTGCGATTTTTTGTGCGTATTTCTGGCTCAAACGTGCCAAATTGGGTTGGTTGGTGCCAATTGCCGTATGTTTAGGGGCATTTTGTTGGCTGAATTGGCAAAAAGAGGAGCAAGATATACAGAAGGATAGGGTGATTGTAGCACAAAATAAAGTGTATTACGAATGTGGCAAGGATATAACGACCTTTGGCGTGGATTCGTTCTTATTTGCCACTCACCACGATACTTCTATGGTTTTTGTACGGTATGTGCCCTACAAGAAACGCACTGTTTTTCAAGATTTTTGTGAACAAAACGAGATTGTTGTTCGTAATTTTCAGCAATAAAATTCTTTTTGGGCATTCAGTTTATTTTTTTGCCCGAAAATTTGCATGTATAAAAAAAATATGTACCTTTGCAACCGAAAATCTACGCTGGAGGGAAGTGTCTCTTCGTAAAAAGGGTGGATTTTTAGACATATTGAATAGCGTTTATTGACGCTTTGTGTTTGACCAAACGAAACTTCGCAACTTTCGAAAAAATAGAGTCAAAATCAAAGTAGCAGTAGATGCCTATGGGTATGACGATACCCGCTTTTGTCGTTCTCGGCAAAGCGTTGTCATATCAGCGTAGGTTTCCTGTTGTTTATTTGACTCTATAGGCAATGCGAAGGCCTCTGATTGTAAGTAAACAATGAGAGGCTTACGCTCTTTCTTTGTGTGCTAATAGGAGAGGCTTTGAGTAAAAATATTTTTATATATGAAAATAGGAAATAAATCAATTGAAGATTTTGAGCAGCAAGATGTAGTTGTCGCAATTAATAAAGTCATCAAGTGTTCACAGTCATTGGCTGATAAACATGCTCAAGCTGCTGACAAGGCTCGGCAATTAGAGCTGACTGTTGGAAAATATGAGAATTACATTGATGCTGTTCACCATGCATTAGATTTAAAGATTAGGGAAAAACAACAGCAAAAAGTTGATGATATCCATAATCAGTATAAGAAGTTATTAAGAGACCTTAATGACGCGAAGAATTATGACCGCGGAATAAATACCCAACAGTATTCGAAGGTGGAGATTAAGCAGTATGTTAAGAATGATCCGTTTTATGGTATTTCTGGTGCTATTGCAGTGTGGCATAATATCAATATTATACTATCCTTTGTTTTGATGGTATATGTACTCATACGCGGTATTGTCGCTGTTTCCGCTCACAATAATGTGTTTCCTGAGATTGCAAATGACAGGATATTTATAGGTTCATTAATGGTGCTTATTGTTTCTTGCTTAATTGAAATTGTGGTGGCATATAATAAAACAAAAGGAGAATATGAGGCAATAAATGAAGATGCGCGTGAAGAACAACAACTTGTACACAAATTGCGTACTCAACGGGCAAATACGGTACAAAAACAAATAAACGCATTCCAATCGGAAAATCAAGCATTCTTTCATGATGGAAAATTTATGTGTGACTACAACCTTATTCCTGTTACGCGACAAATGGCAGAGCAGGCACTCCAGGAGGCGATTAATGGAGAATCTCGTCCGGCAGGATGTGCATATCAATTCCAAATTAAATTATAATCGAATAAAACTTTAGTCATATGTATTATATAGACAATAAACAATCTTATCTCGCAAGTGTTAGAGCAAACAACACATTAGGAACTATCGAAGAGGATGAACTCCTAAAGGCGCAATTAGAGTATGAAAAAACTAATAAAAGTCTTGTCTTACTGCGCATCCCTGGAAAAGGTGTGCCTCAGCCAACTTATGAAGAATTGGAGATAGAATCTGCTCAACGTCGATATCTGCCCACTTTACCTATTGGCATCTGGAGAGATGAACACGATGCGTCTATAGTTTATCCGCATAGAATAAACTCTGGTTGGAAGAATGACGATGGTACGATTGAAAATATCCGTTCCAATTTCTATATTACGTACGAATCCTCTCATAAACGCGATGCATATGATATGGTAAATTCTATTGTTGTGCGTTTTCTACTTGCTTTTTCCCCGGGGGCTGTACATTTATCTCTTATTAATCCTTATAGGTGTAATGGCGATAAGTGGCTTACTGATAATATAAATAATATAGCAGATAAGGTGTCCAATAAAGATGAAAAAGAGGAGCTTCTAAACCTTTTTAACGGGCATAGTTTTGTTAAAGATGATGAAATCCATAAACAATTAGAAGTTTTAACAACTTTGATGGAGTCTGCAGGAAGTAAACTGCAACAAGCACGCGTAGCCAGTTTAAGCGAATACTATGCAAAAAACTTGGGGGCAGACATAGCGTCACAGAGTTATGAATTGGTCGTTTTGTACGAACCTTTTACAACGGGGGGCAATAGTCAACTCTTACGTAATATTACGGCTCTTCTTAAAAACCACACAGAGAGTGGTATCTATTTTGTTATAGTGCAAGATGAGAGTTTGGCGGATCCGCATCAGATGGAGAAAATTAGTGATATGGATGAGTATACGGATTTGTATATTGACGGAAAAAGTCAATGGATAGAAAGAGAACAGGATGGAGATAAAATTGAAAGTTACTTTTTTACTTCAATACAAGAATATTGTCATCAAGAAAAATGCCAAGATATCTTCACTGTTGAGAAAGATTTCTCTAATAGGAGTTCCAATCCTCTCTTGTATGATTTCTTTATAAATTATGGCAAACAAATATGTAGTCGTAAAGAAAAATTCTCACTAAAAAAATGGGAGGCTTTACCATTAGAATATGCTTGGGATAAATTCATAGTGCCAATAGGTACTAATTATGAGGATGAAAATGAAACAATTAATTTTGAATTGAACGAAAAAGATGCTGCTCATGCTTTCATAATGGGTATGACAGGATCTGGCAAATCCGTGTTATTTAAGGATATATTTGCATCTGCGGCTTTACATTATCACCCGAGGTCGCTACGCTTTTATATGATTGATTTTAAAGACGGATTATCGTTCCAGTCATTCGAAAAAAATGGCAAGGCGATTCCTCACGTTGATTGGCTTATGCTTAAAACCGCAAACAAAGACCTGTTCCTGCAGTTGTTGCATACTATTGAGAAGGAAAAAGATGAGCGAGGACTAAAATTCCGGGAAAGGGGAGTGGATAGTTTGGCTGCGTACAACCAAATGGTTCATAATCTAAATATTCAAAATGGAGAAGAAGACGAATATACAGGAATGATACCGCGTGTCATTATCGGAATAGATGAGGTGCAGAAAGCCTTTATCAAAAGCGGTGATGATAATGGAAAAACGGCTGAAATATCGAAAATTTTATCAAGTTTCGCATTAGAAGCGCGTGCATATGGTATACATTTAATATTTGCGACGCAACAATTTGGAGAGATTCCCAAGACATTTATAGATCAATTCTGTACAAATAGTTACGTCCTCAATAGTGGAGGAGTACATCCTGGAGCCTTATTGGCAGAAAAAGATCAAGGTGTTGTTCCTTCTATGTTAGCAGTTCGTAAATATGTGGCGTATTCTCGAAGAAACGGAGCTTACGTTAAGTCGTATTATATACCTAATGATGAGGAACAAAAATTAGTTTCTACAGTGCGAACAAAGGTAAGCAAGGATATAAAAGGAGATATAGATGTTCTCTTTAAACCTTTTGTTTATAAGGGTACGGTTAAACCGGAAATCTTTTCGCTCCGTTCTCCTTACAGAATAAATACTATAACCTTCGGAACAAATAGTATCGCTTCTGGGGAGGTTACTGAGCGTATAACAGCCAAAGATGGACAAAATATTCTGATTATTGGTAATGCAGGAAAGGAAGATGCCACCATGCTTACAATGCGAATGGTATTGTCTACACTTAAATATCCATTAATAAATGTTGTGAATTGTCAAAATAACGTGGTTTCACCTCCAACTATCTTTATGATTAATGCGCTCGAAGATGACTATGATTACGGAGATTCTCCAATTGAAAATGAAAATTCTCTCTTACATGAGTTACATGAACAACATTTCATCAATTTGTTGCAAAAACGTGATTTGGCTACAATTCTCTCTAAGTTAATGAAAGAGGTTGATGACCGAAATGCAACTGATGATAGGGGAGGGAAATCACTTATAATGCTCTATGTCTTAGGCTATAAAAATATATCAGACTTATATAAAAATGTTCATCCAGACGAACAGCCAGTTAAGCAGAGTAAGGACGAAATATCCATAGATACTTTTGATTTGACGGGAGGCAATAAGAAAAGAGGCGCAGGCTTGGGACTAAGAGATATGTTAACATATATCATAGAAAATGGACCAAGCCAGAATATTCACGTGATTTTACAAGCCAACAAAAAAGATGATATATCAAGCAACGATTTAGGCTCTAAATCTATTAATGTTAAGAGTTTTAATTATATTGTGTTCCAAGCCTCTAATGAGAGTTTCGTTTCTTGGGAAGGCGTCTCTGAGTTAATTATGTCACCCCGTTCGCTCTCTACAAATCCAGAAGATGCCCGCGCTATACTATATTCAAGAGACGGAGATCAACAACTCATAGTGCCGTATTATGTGGCCAGAAAAGATACGTTCATCGAGGAACTTAAAAATATGTAATTTATGAATGATAGCGGAATTTCTATTACAAGTATCAATGAATTGGAGAGCTATTGCCAATCTATGATTACGCACTCACATGTGCTGGCGGATGATTTTGAAAATCTTAAACGCCATGCAAATGCGATAACGCCGTTATGGCCCGACAGGCAACAAGAGGCATTTATGGAGCGTCTCACTGTATCAGCTCAAGAGATACAGAGGTTATCTGAAATCCTGAATAATTACGGAAGAGTCATTTTTAGGTATTGCGAAGATATACGCGAAAACAATGCTGCATTTCTAAGTAAAATTAATTTCTAATTTGTACTGCAATGTATGATAATAAAGCTGATTTAACTGCTTTGAAGGATTATGGTCAACACTTAACCAGCACGGCAGAATCCTTACAAGAAGAGCTTCTTAAAATTCGTAACGATGCACTGAGGGTGTCTGAGATATGGAATGATAGACAAGAGGAAAAGTTTATAGCACAATTGTCTGAACAAATGCGAAAAATATTTCTTATATCAAAAGAAATTGAGACATTCTCTGTTGCTGTAAAAGATTTTGTTGACCGTCAAGAAGAAATTAATGAACGTACAGGAAACGCTTTCGTGTCTTAATCAATTATGGCATACGATATCCATATACATAGCATCAAAGACTTATCGGCCCTCTCTGGACAATTGCAGTCAAATTCTGGGAATTGGGACGTATTGCGTGAGCAGGTGCGTAATGAATGTACAAGCATTATGGCAGAAGCATCCGATTATGTCGATTATGCACAGCAGCGATTAGACGAGGAGCGACAACGGGTGGACGATATAAGGCACGAGTTATATGCATTATATGACGAACTCAATAATGCTGATGAAGAAAACCAAAGCGACATCGAGTCACGTATTGCCGATGTCGAAAATCAACTGTCAGATGCTGAATACCAAGTAGATCAAATACAAGAAAATTTGAATCTATTAGAATCTATTAAAGGAGAAATCGCAACTGCCGCTTCGGTTTTAAATGCTCAGCTTCTGAATTTTACAGCGAAGATGAGTGATATCAACGATAGAGCATCTTCTGCCCTAATCGGATATTTAAATGGAATGGAGAATATTATTAATAAAACTCATTTTTAATGAAACTACAGGAGTTAATTGAAGTAGCAAGGACTAATGCCTCCCAGGGAGCTAATATTATCGATTCGTATGATGCTATTTGGGGAGATAAGATATCTATGGCATTTCGCAGTGCATTAGAAGATGCCTATAAAGCAGCAACACAAGAAATGTACACATGGTGCTATGGAGAAGCCTTGAAGATCGAAAACAAAAGAGTAGAAATGCAGAATATATTGAAAAATTTTTAAAACAAACTAATATGAGTAAAACATCTTCCATCAAATCAGGATACAGAGCCTTGCCTATATTCTTATTCATGCTAATAGCATTGGCAATCTTTGAGTTTGTACCTAATGTTTTCGAACACTTGCGCGCGTACTACTCGTACGCAGATACGCCACTGGACTCTTTTGGCGAACATGGGTGGTATATGTATCTATTATTCCTACCATTTATTGGCATGTGCATCGCTGATATTGAACGTCTATGGCCTTTTATCGTCGGATATGCCATTTTACCGATAGCCATATGCTTGTCATATTGGCTATGGGAATGGTTGGGCTGGTGCGTGTTAGGTTTTGCCCTTCTTGTTATCGCAATGTCCGTATTAGTAATGGTAGGAGACGATTATAATGAAATATTCTGGATAACTATGTGCGTGTGTATCGCATACCTCATAGCGCGTGTTATTCTGTATTATGTGAATGAAGAGTTATTGCATCCATTAGATATCATTGCTAGTTGTGCATTGTGTATTCCCCCATCCATAACCGCATGTAAAGTGTATTTCGAAAAGAACCCGAATGCTTATAAAAAAACGGAGATTTTTGCATATTCGAATAATATATATAGCATCGTATTCTGCTTATTAATATTGGTTGGAGCATTCGTGTTTAATAACAACAATTTCTATAAGTTTAATGTACAAAGAGCAAAGCCTTCCCAAATAGAAAAAATAGCCACGACACCTTATGTTTGTACTGCATCAGTTCTTAATATCCGTTCATATGCAGCTGCATCAGCCCCAAGCGTAGGCAGATTGAAAAAAGGCGATGTGGTTAATGTGCTGTATATTAGTGGTGGTTTTGCCAAGATTGAATATGAGGATCGTATCGGTTATGTAAGTGCAAAACATATAAAACAACGTGAATAAAATAATATACAACAACAGCTGTGTGTGCATAGCATGTATTTCATATTCTATATGTTAAGGAGTAAGTCGAAAAGCCTTAAGTGAGTAGACAAAAACTAATTCAAATTTTTATATTATGAGTTTAAAAGGAAAATTTAGTTCGCTATGGTCGAACATTGAAATCAAACGTGGTCATGAAGAAGTTGTTGGACGCAAAACATTTTATCTGACAAACGCCTTTCTTGCTTTTTGTATCGGTTTTCTCCTCGGTATCGTTGTGCTTATTTTGCAGGAGACATTGGAGCATGATGCATGTGAACTGGCACTGAATATCATCATATACTGCGTACTTGCATTAGGCGTTGCCGGCAACATTTGGTATCTTCTCCCGTTATTCCGTAGCGAAGAGCCTCTATGGATAAAGATAGTGCGCCCAATTTTGGGTATTGTGCTATTTACAGCCATGACTATCGTAGGTATATATGCATTTATTGCTCTTCTGGTCATTCTTGTTGTATATATCATGCTGAAACTCGCTTTAAAATTCATGTTCTCCGGTAGTAGCAGTAGCGAATCGAAACAGCGAGACCCGCATTATGATGTAGAACTGAGTGACGGCACTAAACTGACCCAGACTGACTTTGGTGGATTTGAATTTAGCGGTAATGATGGCTACAAATATGTCAAGAACGACGCTGGCGAGTTCTGCCGTGTAGATTAAAGCATCCTTATTTCCATAGAGGAGGTTGATTACCTGCTCTATGGCCTAGTTAATAAACATTCGTGATAACAATATGAAAAAACATTTATTTCTTTTATGCTCCCTAATTGTTGGGACATGTGCCTCGTGGGCAGAAAATCCTGAATGGAATGTAGTAGGACAAACAGTCTCTATATCACATACTTTATTTGGGAATACTGCAGGAAGCTGGGCATATGAAGAAGAGAAAGATTCCGAGACAGGGGCTTATCCTGCTACGTTTGTTGTTCTTACTGAAGCCACAGCGAGAGATCTTGCCTTTATTCCGGAACGTGAGAAAAGTTATGAACCTCAAAGTTTTGCGAACAGTGGTTTAAAGGACATCGATCGGTTGATATTGGAGCCGCTTTCAGATGACAATGAACTATTGGGAACGGTTGCTTTTAAGCATGCCTCATTAAACACAACTATGGTTGAATATGCCTACCTGCGTTATTCTATCCCATACCAGATAGCCAAAATGCACACAACATACGATAGCGAAGGTAATGTCGTTAAAAGGGAAATCTTTTACTATAAAGTAACTGAAATTGTAGATGAGAATATCTCTGGCAGCAATTATGTGAATGCCTTGGTGATTCCACACACAATTGAGTATGTTCCTCAAAATGCTCATCTTGATTTTGTGAATACCGATACGGTATGGATGTATAATGCTCATTGTAGATATGAAAATGGTGCAGGAAATTTATTACCGAAAAGCAAACTATCAACAATCGTTTTTATGGATGGCTTTGACACCATACCAGACGCGGTATGTCGTGGCGCATGGAAAATGGATAGTGTGTATATTCCCAACAGCGTCACAAGCATTGGAAAATTGGCTTTCGATGGTTGCCGCAGTTTGACCTCTGTGACTATTCCCAACAGCGTCACAAGCATTGTAAATGGGGCTTTCGGTTCTTGCAGCAGTTTGACCACTATAACGATTCCTAATAGCGTCACAAGCATCGGAGTGTGGGCTTTCCAAGGTTGCAGCGGTTTGACATCTATTGATGTTGCCTCTGACAACTCGAATTATTGTTCGGTAGATGGTGTTTTATTCAATAAAGACAAAACAATCCTTATTCAATAC
>JBGUYG010000084.1:0-2704 GCA_045118535.1 Paludibacteraceae bacterium | reverse complement strand
CCAAAGTTTTTGAGCCGTCCGATGAGTATAAAGGCGATTTTGCTCGGATGTATTTTTACACGGCAACTCGTTACGAACAAACGGCGGTTGCAAAGAATATCCCCGATGCTGTGTTGGCTCTTGATACGGCGAGCGGAAAATTTGATTTTTTGCCTTGGTTGGTGCAAATTCTGCTTGAATGGCATCGCTTAGACCCTGTGAGCAACAAAGAGATGGTGCGAAATAATACCGTTTTTGAATGGCAACGCAACCGCAATCCTTACATTGATTATCCCGAATTGGTGGAATATATTTGGGGCAATAAAAAGGGCGAAAAAGTCGTTTTAACCCAACTTAAACCCTCTGCCAAAGCCCTTGAAACTGCCAACAAAACGGCAAGTATTGAACATCAACCATCGCCCGAAACAAAAACAATAGTCCAATGAAAAGATTATTTTACACCATATTAACCAAACAAAAAACGTTTCTTGCACTTTTCTTGCTCACCTTCATCGCAATGGGAACCTTGCTATTTTTTGTCCCCAAAGCCGACCTGCATTTACTGCTGAATAGTTACCATTCGCCCAATTTGGACGTTTTTATGCTTTATTACTCGGATATTGTCAAATGGTTGCCCGTTGTGGTCGGAATAGGTCTGTTTTTGTATAAGTTTTGGTACGGGGCGTTTTTTGCGAGCAATGTGCTGTTGGTTACGTTGATTGTGCAACCGATTAAGACGCTTGTGAATGCACCGCGACCGATTACGTTTTTTACAGCGTTGAACTTGCAAGACTTGTTGCCCATCGTGGAAGGTCTTAAACTGCATGCTTGGCGTTCGTTTCCGTCGGGGCACACGGCAAACTTTTTCTTGCTGTTTTTTACGCTGTCGATTTTGGTGGCGTTGCATTGCAGAGGTCGTAAAGTGGTGATTTTCAATGTTTTATTTTTCTTTTTGGCGTTACTCGGAGGCTATTCACGCATTTATCTTTCACAACATTTTACGAATGATGTTTGGATTGGTATGTTTATTGGTTGTTTTTGTTGTTTAATTTGTATATTTGCATGGATAAAAATTTTGCACCACACAAAGCAAAATAAATTTTTGAAATATAGTGTTTGGAATAAATTGTTAAAAAAAATATAAGTATGCTTAAAATTACTTTTCCTAATGGAAGTGTGAGAGAATATGAAAATAATGTTACGCCTCTCCAAATTGCAAGTTCATTGAGTGAACAGTTAGCACAAGAAGTTTTAATTTCCAAAACAAAAGTAGGGGATAATGACTGGCAAGTTACCGAATTAAATACGCCTCTCACCTCCGATTGTCAAATAGAACTTTTGAAATGGGACGCTCCCGAAGCCAAGCACGCCTTTTGGCATACGTCTTCGCACCTGATGGCAGAAGCGTTGCAAGAGTTGTATCCGGGCATTCAGTTTGGTATTGGTCCAGCTATCGAAAATGGCTTTTATTACGATGTTTATCCTGCCGAAGGACAAAGCATCAAAGAGGGCGATTTTGCCAACATTGAGAAAAAAATGCAAGAACTTTTGCAACAAAAATCCGAATTAAAACGCCAAAACATCTCTAAATCAGACGTTTTGAAGGCATTTAAGGCAAAAGGTCAAGACTACAAATGCGAGTTGATTGAGGAGTTGGAAGATGGTCATATCACCACCTACACGCAAGGCAATTTCACGGATTTGTGCAAAGGTCCGCACCTCATTTCCACCAAGCCGATTAAAGCCGTCAAGGTCTTGGCGTGTGCGGCTGCCTACTGGCGTGGAGACGAAAAAAGACCGATGATGACGCGTGTGTATGGTATCACGTTCCCAAAAAAGAAACTGCTTGACGAGTACTTGGTACTGTTGGAAGAAGCCAAAAAACGCGACCACCGAAAAATTGGCAAAGAATTGGAACTCTTTATGTTTTCGGACATGGTGGGGAAGGGTTTACCGATTTGGTTGCCCAAAGGAACGGCTCTGCGATTGCGTTTGGAAGAGTTTTTGAAGAAAATACAAAAGCGGTACGGCTATTTGCAAGTGATGACACCGCACATCGGCAACAAACAACTATATCTCACTTCGGGGCATTGGGACCACTACGGAAAGGACTCTTTCCAGCCCATCACAACGCCTGAGGAAGGGGAGATTTATTTGCTCAAACCGATGAACTGTCCGCATCACTGTATGATTTACAAAAATAGTCCTCGTTCCTACAAGGATTTGCCGTTGCGTATTGCGGAGTTTGGAACGGTGTATCGCTACGAGCAGTCGGGCGAATTGCACGGTTTGACGCGTGTGCGGTCGTTTACGCAAGACGATGCACATATTTTCTGCCGTCCCGACCAAGTGAAAGCCGAGTTTATCAAGGTGATGGAAATCATCGAAATCATCTTCAAAGCTTTGAATTTCCAAGATGTGGAGGTGCAGATTTCGCTTCGCGACAAAGATAATCACGACAAATATGTGGGTTCGGACGAAGTTTGGGAAAAAGCCGAAAAAGCCATCGTCGAGGCATGTGAAGAAAAGCACGTAAAAGCCAAAGTAGAGTATGGGGAAGCGGCTTTTTACGGTCCAAAATTGGATTTTATCGTCAAAGATGCCATCGGCAGACGCTGGCAGTTGGGTACGATTCAAGTCGATTATAACTTGCCCGAACGCTTCCTATTGGAATACACGGGCGAAGATAAGCTGAAGCTTCGTCCTGTGATGATTCACCGTGCAC
>JBGUYG010000083.1:0-2100 GCA_045118535.1 Paludibacteraceae bacterium | reverse complement strand
TCCATAGTGCGTATCCCATCACGATGACCATCGCGGTGGGGAAGCCGAAGGTGGAGAAGATGTTTACTATTTCTGTTGTTTCCATTTGGTTTGCGTTTTTTTTGTTATGTGGTGAGACCGCATAGACTGCGGCTGAACGGACAGGCAAAGGGCTACGGTTGCGTTTCCCAAGGGTATGAAATAGAAAACCTTTCAAAATAATCTACCCAGATACGCAGACTTTCAAAATCGTTGCGCAATTCGTTGTATTTCTCTCTTAGTTTTCTAAATTCGTCGTTGATAACCAACGTGGGGGCGTTGTTTTTAGCATCGTACTGTTTTTTGACCTTCTCAAACGCCTTTTTGCGTTTTTCGTATTCGGGTTTGAGGTATTTTGCAAGCGCACCTATCTCGTATCGCTCAAATACCAGTACCTCTCGGTTATTCCAATTTTGTTTGAACATTTTTTTGCGGTTTATGATAACTAATTAAAATATTGTTCGTATATTTGCAATGGAATCAGTTAGACCCAGGCTCCCTCGCACGTGAGGAGAAGCGTAAGTTTGGCTGATTTCTTTTTTTATATAAATTTGACAAAATAGAATAGCTTCCGACGGTTCTGTGCAACTTGCTATTGAGTTTAAAGATTAATTTGGTATTTTTCATAACTTTATTTATATTTGCAACGTTAACACTATTATAAACAACTTAATCAATATAATTATGAGCGACAAACAAAACACCGAGGAACTCCCCGATTGGTTACAACCGCAAGACGGTATCGAACCCGGTATTGAAGATATATCATTGGAAGATGCTGCCGAGTTAAAACAATTATTGATTGATTTAACAGGGAAAACAGATTTTAAGCCCTCTATTTAAGTGGAATTTCAGCCTCCCACATCATCTGCTTTAACACTTTTTCACCCCATTCTTTGTTTGCAATTTCGTGCATTGGGAATGGGATTTTTGTATCATCTTTACCTTCGTAAAAATCATCTAACATCATTTTTACTCTTTTATCTTTGATCCCGTGAATGCTTTGTCTATTTTTGGCATAGAAGTCTAATTTAGCCCAAGCATAACTTCCATCTTCTTTTGCCGTAAAGATTATGCTATCCACATCTATCTTGGAGCATTGTTGGAACATATTTGCTATTATTTGTTTTGCTATGCCTTTCTTTTGCCATTGTTCGTCCACTCTTATGCTGAATAACTCAACAATGCTTTTGTCTCTTTTTCTTTTGAAATGTGCTGCAAAGGTCATAACGCTATTTTTCAAAAAAAGCCTTACGTTATTTTCTCTTACTACAACTTTTTGAGATACTTCTGAACCACATTTCAACTCTTTCATTTTGTTGTTTACTACATCACCTAATTGTTTAAAGTTGAACCCTTTTGCAGGGGACGATTCTAAAATCTTTTTGTCTAATGGCTTACCGTTTTTATCGACTATTTCGAGGTTGCCTTCTATCAGTTTTTTACATTCTTTTGTTGCTGCCACACACGCCGCGCACTGCGGATGCACCGCCAAGTTCTGCGGCGTGCCGTTGCAATTCCGACACCTCTGCATAAAATACGGATGCTTTTCGGAGAAGATCTTGCCGGACTTGCCCACGTTGACTTGGAACATCGGGTCTACCTTGCAGTATTTGAGGTCGGCGTCGGGTGTCTCCTTGTGGTTCTTGCCGGGCAGTTGGACAACCTCACAGCGGCAGCCCCAGCCGTTTGGCGGATAGTACTTGTCCCAGAAGTCGTCGTCGTAACGCTTGATAACTCCGTTGAGGGCGGCGTGTTCTGCGCGGGTGTTGGCATCCATTACGGCTTGGTATTGGAGAAACGGATTGGCTTCGGAGCGTTTGCCGTAGTCGGTCCAACGCGCTGCGCATTGCGACGAGGCAACCGCTTGGTTGTACTCGGTGCGCAGCCAGTTGTGGTTGTACTTGACGTTGATTTTGTCAACCTCGGCTGAAAAATCCTCAAAAGAGCGTATGCTGTTGCCGTCCTTCAATAGCAAGGTCATATCGCGGAGGGTGTTGTAGTTCTTAGATGCTGAGAACTTGAAGACGTTTTGAGCGATTTTTTCAAGAGCGAGGAAGTCGGGCGAGTTCCATTCCACAT
>JBGUYG010000082.1:0-10311 GCA_045118535.1 Paludibacteraceae bacterium | reverse complement strand
CCTTAGCTCAGTCGGTTAGAGCATCTGACTGTTAATCAGGGGGTCCAAGGTTCAAGTCCTTGAGGGAGCGCACAAGTATAATAATTCTTGTTTTTCATAATTTTTATTTTTTAAGATTTTTTTTGAGGTGAATCGTTAAGGTTCACCTTTTTTTGTGATAGAAAGAATGATTTGAGTTAAATCTTTGTCAGCCAATAACTCTTCCAGATTGCACGGGATTTTGTAGTTCCAAACTTGCTTGGGATTGGCAGGATTGTTGATACGGTCGTCTTTTTGGTTGCAATAGTCCGCTGTCAGAGCCAACCAATCTTGTATCGGGATAATCGTGAGGACGGCGTTGGAGTGCACCAAGCGTTCCAAAATCAGGTGGGATAAATCGGGGTTAATCGTCTGCGGACAATCGTTTTTGAGGTTTAGATGTTGCTCGTAAAACATTTGCCGTAACTCTTTTTCTTCTTGCCACCAGCCATTCAGCGTGGGCATATCGTGTGTGCCCGAGGTGCAAATGCTAAAATACGGGATTTTGCTCACATCGGTAAACGGTTGGCTCGGGTCTTTGGAAAGTCGCTCAATCTCCAGCGACAAAATACTCAACTGTTGCAACACTTGCGGAACACACGCAGGAATCATTCCCAAATCTTCCCCACAACAAAGCATGGAGGTGGAAGCGATGATTTCATCGAGTTTTTTCAGTCCGTTGGCTTTCCAAAAATCATCGTTTTTAACGTAATAAAAATCGTGATGGATTCGCTCCATAATTTCTTTTTCGTCCGATTTCAACGCAAAAAATGATTCGGTTTGTTGTACGTTGATTCGCGGATATAACCATTTGGAATTTTGCGGATGCGTAACGAACAAAACATCGTTCAAATCGCCGTTATAGGATTGCGTCAATCGTGCGTAAGAAAGTTTCAACCCGATTTTTTTCAATGAATTCATCGTATAAGGAATCGATGGATTGAAGAAACCTAATGTCCCTTTTTGTTTATCAATCGGAATCTGCCAGATGCGGAAAAATCCCAAGATATGGTCGATTCGGTAGGCATCAAAATATCGCTCCAAGACCTGCAACCGCTCTTTCCACCACGCATATTTTTCTTTTTCAATCGCCTCCCAATTATACGCTGGAAATCCCCAATTCTGACCCTCTTGACTGAAAAAATCGGGTGGAGCACCAACACTGACGGTTTTATCGAACAAATGAGGATGGGCGAACACATCGGCACTATCGGGAGCCACACCAATACAAATGTCGCCTTTCAACGCCACACGATGATTATGGCAGTATTGAACGGCTTTTCCTAACTGCTGATGGCAATGGAATTGCAAGAAAAAATAAAACTCTTTTTCTCGATGGAATCGGCGATTCATAAACGTTGCGTACGATTCCAACCAAAATTTATTGGCTTTAAAAAAATGCCGAAAATCGTCTTGTGAAAATAAATCGTGGGCATAGGTTTCGAACAGATAATCAAAATAAACCTGTTTTTTTTGCAAAATCTCTGCGTACGGCACTTTGTCGGTTTTTTGCAGTTCCGTTTTTTCGTGTTCGTATTGTTGGGCAAGTTCGGCAGATAGGTCGCCCATTGTTGGAATGTTGAGATACATCGGATGCAACGCAAAAACGCTGTTCGGACTATACGGATACGAGTCGGAGTCGGTCAGCGAGTTCGTGGTGTCGTTGATGGGCAGCAGTTGGATGATTTGCAGGTTGGTTTGGTTGCACCAGTCGCACAACAGTGTCAAGTCGTTGTACTCTCCAACTCCAAAATTATGCTTGCTTTTTAGCGAAAAAAGTGGCACCACCACGCCCGTACCTTGCCATTTGGGTTGGCTGTAATTGAAAAATCCGTCATTGACGATGCAATTTTTGTCCAGATGAAAAGGCGTAAGCACACGGTTGGAGCCGTTTTCTAAATCAATAATTTTGTTTGTATCGGTTTCGAAGATAACGTATTTATATTCAATGTTTTCGGTTGTATGAAGCGAGATTTTTAGGCTCCAATGTGGGGCGTATGTTTTTTCGGTGGATAAATTGCTTAATGGAACAATGCTCTTTTCGCCCCAATGACCCAATTCCGAGCAATTCCCGATGATGCCTACTGATTGCGACGGCTCCAAATACGGCACCAAAACCTTCAATTCAATGTTCCCGTTTTGCTCTTTGTTGGCTTTGCGTTTTTGGTTGAAAAACACGTCCGTAAAGCATTTGCTCGTAAAAATCTCCCACTGACGGTCCATCCACGAATCTTTGAGATACAAATCGACTTTTTTGCACGGGACACAACGCTGAAAATGGTCGCTTTCTTGCCGTAAAATATCGTTTTGTTCGTCCAACACAGCGTAGTAGTAATGCAACGCTTTGCACGCATCGCCAACGGATAACTCGGCTCGCCAAATCGAGTTTTGTTCACATCGCATAAGGATTTGTTGCCACTTTTTGTCGGTGCGAAAAAAAATCGCCAACGTTTCGCCCCAATGAGCCAAATAATTCAATTCAAAGTCAACTTTCATAATGGTAATGAATAAATAATCCTACAAAAAACGGAATGATCGTGTTGATGAGATAAATCGCCAACACAACGCAACCGATAATCGCCGTATTGCCAATAAACGGCACAAAAACAATAAAACTCCAACTCCCGCGAATCGCCACATCAAATGCCGGAATGAACGGCGTGAACGTTACCAACAAATAATAGGTTGGAATCGCGATAAAAGCGTCTTGCAGCGACAACTCGGCTCCAAAAAATCGCACCAAAAGATAAAACTGCAAGCCCCAAACCCCGTACCGAGCCACGCACCAAAGCAAAATTTTCGCCACTTTTGGGAACGAGAGTTGTTGCAAGTCGGCAATGAGTTTGTTCATCGTGGAACTTTTGCAACGCACCTTTCCCAACATTTTGAGAAAAAACGGCAAACAAAAACAAACTACCAACGCAATCCCACTCACCAGCAAAATCGTATCGGTGGCGATGACTTCGTTGTGGGTGCGTTGGATAAACAGAAAAAGGGCTGGAATACCGACCATCGCAATCATCACGTTTTGGATAAAACTGCCCAGAAAGCCCATCGTTATGACGGACGCCCATTTGGATTTGTCCTGAATCAAACTCGCCCGTGCTGGATAATCGCCCACTTTGTAAGGCGTTATAAAACTGCCACAAATACCCCATAGCACCTGTTGCCACGCTTGTTTGTAGGTGATGGTTTCAATGTCGCGAATCATAAATTGCCATTTCCCGACTTCCAAAAATAAATTTGCGGGCAACAAAAGCAATGTCGCCACAAGAAAGCCAAAATGTGCCGTATGTAGTTGTTGCCAAAGCGTAGCAAAATCAGCATCCTTGAGTTTGTAGAAACAGAACAGAATGCCAATGACTCCAATGGCGATTGGGAGGTATTTTTTGCGTATTACACTCGTTGACGAGGTTAAATTTGTCGGCATTTGATAATCTTTTTTCTCAGTTGTGCGAAAATAATCTACTCCACTTTCTCCTTGATTCTCTCCGCTACTTCTATCACTTCGTCCTCTGTCGCTTGTTGATGATTCGCTATCCATTGAATCATAGTTTTCCTCGCCTTTTCCGTAGTCAATAACGATAATATTATCATCATTGCTTCTTTGCGACAATCCAAACTGTGTAATAATGCTACCAAAATCTTGCTTATTTTGTTTGATTCCATATTCTATATTATTTTTATCTTTTTGGCTAAGTCCACTTATATCTATCTTTTTTAGTATTTCAAAACCATCATGTCCGTCTGCTCTATTGTCGGCATACTGTGTCAATGAGGTGTTGAATTTGTACACAAAGTTAGTATTTTCATCTAAATAATACAAACCATTTGATGTGTCTGTATCAAGTGGTAATGATTCAATGTGTGCTTGAATGGCTTGTATTTCTTGTCTAATTAAAAAGGTATTATTTTTTCTTTTTTTTCAAAAAAGTTATATCTTCGTGTGCCTTTCGTGTAAGGGTATGAATTTTATTATTAACCGACCTGTAACTCGTGTAGTTATGGTCTTAAAAACATTATTTTAATGGCAACAAAAATTCGTTTGGCTCGTCATGGACACAAAGATTACGCGTATTATCATATCGTAATCGCTGACAGCCGTGCACCACGTGATGGTAAGTTTATTGAACGTATCGGTTCGTACAATCCCAACTTAAATCCAGCAAAGGTTGACCTTAATTTTGATAGGGCTTTGTATTGGCTTAATGTGGGAGCACAACCTACGGATACCGTTCGGAATATCTTGTCGGGCGAGGGTGTGTTGTTGATGAAACACTTGTTGGGAGGTGTGAAAAAAGGTGCTTTGAGTGAAGAAGAAGCCCAAAAACGTTTTGAGGCGTGGAAAACGCAAAAAACTTCGAAAGACACGCAAATAATGCAAAAAGAAGCGTCTAAGAAATTAGAAGCACAGAAAAAAGCATTGGCACACGAAGTAGAAGTGAACCAAAACAAGGCTTCGGAATTAGCAAAGAAACGCCAAGAAGCAAGTGAAACATTGGCAAAAGCAGCCATTGAGGCAGCAAAAGAGGCTGAAGGTACAGAAGCGGAAGTGGAAGAAAGTGCAGCACCTGCAGAAGAGGCGAGTGCAGAAGTAGCAACGGAACCAACTCCCGAAGCCGAAGCGTAAAAACAGTAGGGGAGTGTACTCTTGCTTTCATAAATCTTCCATAGCATTCCCCTATTTGTTTTTTTTGAAAAATTCATTCTATCGTGTGAATCGCTCCTTCCAATAATAAATGCAAAAAATAGAGTGATGTCAACGATAGCAACATGGACTATAATCTCGGAAATTTAAACGATTTATGAATATCCTTTTTGTTAATGTAACCGATGCTCCATCTGGTGCTGCCACGGTTTTATTAAAGTCAATTCAGGCGTGTGTAGATAAAAATAAATGCTATCTGTGTGTGCCTTATAGTAGACGGAGTCCTGATAAAAGGTTTTCTACCCAAGTTAAAAAAATACAAGGTTGTTCTGTTGTAACAGTCCCTGTGCTTTCTGCCTTTTCGGTTGAAGCAAAATGGATACTTATTTGTAAATTTTTCTTATTTCCAATCAGTATAATCAAATTGTATTGGTTTGTAAAAAAACATAAAATAGACGTTATCTATACCAATACAGCCACATTTTTCTTGAGTGTTGTTTTGGCAAAAATTACAGGAATAAAACATTTTTGGCATTTTCACGAGCATCCGTATTTCTTTAATCGCGAGAATGGTTTAGGACAAAAAGAGTTACAAAGCGTCAAAAACAATATCAATTCTCCTAACAATACAACGATTTTTCTTAGTGCCAGACAGAAAACTTTATGGGAAGAAAGTCTCGGCGTGAAAATTCAGAATTATAAAATCGTCTATAATCCTCTTCCCTTTACACAATTCGTTCCTAAAACATTTACAAGCGATGTAAAATTTGGATTTATGGGTGCTTTTGATACCCGAAAAAATTATCTATTTTTATTGTCTGTTTTTGAAAAACTGCACCCCAATTATCCCAATACAACGCTGTTGTTGCAAGGAGCAACTAATCAAGCCGTTATAGATGCAACGTATGCACAAACAACTTTACAGCAACCCGAATTGCAAGTGGCTTTATATAGCCCACAAATTGAACAGTTTTATAAGCAAGTAGATGTTTTTGTTTTGCCGTCAATAGATGAACCGTGGGGCTTAGTGGCTGTTGAGGCGATTGCGTTTGGTTGTGCGGTAATTTGCACACAAAATAGTGGCTTAGTAGATATACTTACAGACGGAAAAGATGTGCTTTTTATTGACCCACAAAATCCCGATTCGCTGTATAAGGCGATGGAAAAATGTATGGACGCAACCTTCCGTGAAAATTTAGCCAAAAATGCCCAGCAAACCTTGAAAGCATTTCAACAAAAATATGATTTCGGCAAAGCAATAAATGATGTGATTGATAATTGCAAAGTTTAAAACGAAGGCATTTTGTTGAACGAGAATATCGTTTTTGGGGCAAAAAATTGTAGATTTTTTTTGTAAGGCTTTTTTACTAACTTCGCGACAAAATAGAAGATTATGCCACAAATTTATCGATATTTTGGTTTTATATTTTTCTTTTACTCTAATGAGCATACGCCAATACACGTGCATGTTGTTCACGGAGATAGACAAAATATCTTTGAACTTATTATGCAAGATGGGCATTTGCAAGAGATTCGGTGTCGTCATACCACAAAAGCGGAACCTTTATCTTCAAAAGAACAAAAAACAGCCGAAAGTTTTATTCAAAAATATCATAAAAATATAATCGAAAAATGGATTAAGTTTTTCGTGAAGAAACAATCGGTTCGTTCAACTAATATAAAAACTCGTTTGTAAAAATGGATAATTTATCAATCATACATGCTGTTGATGCAGGGAATCTTTCGGTTTGTCTTACTTTTAGTGACCAAACACAGCAAACCGTGAATGTCGGTGATTTTATACGTTGCCACCCACATCCACAATACAACAAATACCTGCAAGAAAAGTATTTCCGACAGTTCAAATTAGAAAATGGCAATATCGTTTGGGGCAAAAATTGGGATTTAATTTTCCCTATTGAACAGTTGCATAAAGGCAAAATCGAATAATTTACAAAAATATATTTTTCATTTCTGTATAAAAACTATAAATTTGCAAACGTATTGTGCGGAAAGGATAGGGGAGTGGCAATAAAGACGAAATTAAAACTTTGAATATATGCAAGTCAAAAAGAGTAAATATGCTTCATTGGAGGACAAAAAAGTTACCTATGTGTTAGTGGGACTTGTCTTCGTGTTGAGTATTTGTTATGTCGCTTTTGAATGGACAGAAAAGGAAGTCGTTAAGTATGATGTGGCGGATACCGAGTTTAATTTTGAGGAAGAAATGGATATTCAATCCACCACACAACCCGACAACGTTCCACCTCCACCTCCTCCACCAGAAGTGAAAAACGTGGAAGTGTTGACGGTCGTTGAAGATGACGTGGAAACCGAAACCCTTGACATCAGCACGGAAGAGAAAGGTGATACGATTGTGCTTTCGAGACCTGTGGACGTGAAAGAAGATGAAGAGGAAGAAGAGGTGGTCTTCATGATTGTGGAAACGATGCCTTCGTTCCCGGGTGGTCAAAAAGCCCTCTACAAGTATTTGAGCGAAAATATCAAATACCCCGTCATTGCACAAGAAAACGGAATTCAAGGAAAAGTTATCTGCCAGTTTGTGGTGAACCGTGACGGTAGTATTGTGGACGTGGAAGCAGTGCGTTCGTCTGGCGATAGCTCGTTGGATAAAGAAGCCGTTCGCGTGGTGAAGAGTATGCCGAAATGGTCGCCTGGTAAACAACGTGGTAAAGCCGTGCGTTGTAAATATACCGTACCGGTGGTGTTCCGTTTGCAATAATTATAAATTGTATTGACTTTGCGAATGTGGTTATATAGCAATAAACAAACCGCATTCGCATTTTTATTTTCTAAGTTATGGCATTAAAATGTGGTATTGTAGGATTACCCAATGTGGGCAAATCAACGTTATTTAATTGTCTTAGTAGTGCAAAAGCCCAAGCGGCGAATTTTCCTTTTTGCACCATCGAACCCAATGTCGGTACGATTATCGTTCCCGACGAACGCCTCAATAAGTTGCAGGAACTTTGTCATCCTGAGCGGGGCGTTATTCCAACCACGATTGAGATTGTGGATATTGCGGGACTTGTCAAAGGAGCCAGCAACGGCGAAGGTTTGGGCAATAAGTTTTTGGCGAACATCCGCGAAACCGATGCGATTATTCACGTTTTGCGGTGTTTTGATGACGATAATATCACCCACGTGGACGGTAGCATCGACCCTTTGCGGGATAAGGAAATTATTGATACCGAGTTGCAGTTGAAGGACTTGGAGACGATTGATTCGCGTATCACCAAAACCGAGAAGCAAGCCAAAGCGGGTGGCGATAAAACGGCAAAAATGGCGTTGGAGTTGTTGAATCGCTACAAAGAAGCCCTCTCGCAAGGCAAGTCGGCTCGGACGGTTGTGTTGGAAAACAAGGAAGAAATGGCGATTGCGAAGGAGTTCTTTTTGCTCACTAACAAGCCCATTCTCTATGTCTGCAATGTGGACGAAAACTCCGCTGTAAACGGCAACAAGTACGTGGAACGCGTGCGGGAAGCCATCAAAGACGAGCAAGCCGAAATAATCATCGTTGCGGCTAAAATCGAGAGCGAGATTGCCGAACTGGAAACAGCCGAAGAGCGTCAACTTTTTTTGCAAGAGATTGGTTTGGAGGAGTCGGGTTTGAATCGACTGATTCATTCGGCGTATCATCTGCTCAATCTGCGTACTTTTCTCACGGCTGGTAGCGACGAGGTGCGTGCGTGGACGTTCAAAGCGGGTAGCAAGGCTCCACAGTGTGCGGGCGTGATTCATACCGATTTTGAACGCGGTTTTATTCGTGCCGAAGTGATTAAATACGACGATTTTGTGGCATTGGGGAACGAGAGTGCGTGTCGTACGGCTGGCAAAATCCATATCGAAGGCAAAGAATACGAAGTACAAGACGGCGACATAATGCACTTTTTGTTCAATGTATAACTCTGCTTAGAAACAAAAAGGTTTTGTGAAAAAATCGAGCCGTTTTTGTCTAAAATTTGCAACGTATTTATAAAAATACTTTTTGGGTGCATAAAAGCAACCGTTTAAAACAAAAAACATCGCTACTTCTACAGTAACGATGCTTTTTTTACACAATTATGATTAAGATTATTTTGTTACGCCATGAGAGTCGAAAGTAACACTAACTTTGTTGATTTTGTGACTTTCTTTGTCCCATTTTTTCCCTTCTTCCATTTTGTATGTAATCTCCTCCACGTTTACACCACCGAAGTATCTAACCGTATTGCTTTGATTTAAGCCCGTGAAATGTTGGATGTCGGATTTCCAAACCTCGTGAGGATAACGTACAATAGCGTAATACTTGTATACTTTGTTTCGCAACACAGGATAGGTAACATTATTATCGGTTTTCAGCGTATCGCTAATGATGCTATCAGCTGTTGTAGTTACTTTGCTTTTAACAGTTTCAACAAGAACAAAATCTTTTCCTTCAAGTTTCAACGCATCAGCATTTAAGTTATCAATAAGCAATGGCAAAGTGATTTTTTTCGTCTTAAGGATCTCAACCGAATCTTTTGTTGGGTCAACTTCAGATTTAAGGATATTGCCATCTTTATCTTTTACTGTTTTTTGCTCAATAGCGATGGTCGTATCTTTGGTACCAGAAATCTCTAACGAATCAAAATCCCAAGTAACATACGAAGTACTAACCCTATTGGCTGCTGTGGTCATCGTGCAGAATAAACTATCATAATCGCCACTACTGAGAAGTACCAAGTATTTATTTCCATCCAATGTTTCAAAGGTGATTTCGCCGTGTTGTTGTGCGAGCCCTTCAACTGTTTTGTTGGTTATTTTCACCCCATTAGGATACTTAAACCCTTGCGAATAGGCAGGTGTGTTAGCTCCGATAGTTTTAATACGATCTTTGTCGAGTTCGATTTTGACAACACCGTTTTCTTTGAGCACAAACGAAGATAGATTATCTTGGTCGTAAGTGAAAATGTACGAAGTATTTTCGTCTATGTTAAATGACGTAACATTACAACCATCATGTTTGAAAACGGCTGGTTTATTTTCGGTTGTTACCGTGTCATAATTGTTCCCCTTTTTTGTAATAGTTTCGCTTGAAATCGCTATATCCCCAGTGAGAGCTGTAAACTGAGCAAAGTCATTGCTCTGCTTGTCATTGGAAGTATAAAGATAAGGAAATTGGAAAAGATAGGTTGTTTTGTTTTCGGCTACGGCATCGGAAACCGTAACGTTAACCTGATTGATGCGATAAAAATATTCGCCCGAAAACTTGTCTTGGCTGTAATCATCGTCGTATTTACAACCAACAAAGAGAAGCGAGAGGATTAGTAAACTAAAAATGCCCCCCCCCCTACTTTTAAACTTTTTTAATAAATTTTTCATGATTTTTAAGATATTTTAAGGTTACACTTGACTTTGTAATGAAAATTTCGGTATTTTCTATTTTTTTGCGAATTTAGTTTGTTTTTTTGAAAAAACACACAAAAACTTTTTTATGCTTGTATTTTTATTCAATTTTATACCTTCGTAAAAAAATCCATCGACTTATGGTACACAAATACGATTTCTTAATTATAGGTGGTGGCGTGGCTGGAATGAGTTTTGCCTTGAAGGTTGCCAAAACGCAAAAGTATTCCATTGCGTTGTGCGTCAAAACGACTTTG